>JAGRMS010000457.1:355-5248 GCA_020441135.1 Pseudooceanicola sp. | reverse complement strand
GTCCAGCCCGGCGGCCCCGGCAACCCGCTCGGCGCCCGGGCGCTCTACCTGTTCCAGGACGGTCGCGACACCGGCGTGCGCATCCACGGCACCATCGCCCCCGAAACCATCGGCACCGCCGGGTCCAACGGCTGCTTCCGCATGATCAACGAACACGTCATGGACCTCTATAACCGCGTGCCGGTCGGCACACCCGTCACCGTGCTCTGACCGCCGGGCGGCGCCATGCTGGCCCTGCTGCTGCTGGCGCTGCTCCTCGCTCCCGCCGAATCGGGCCGGCCGCCGCCGGACGAGGTGGCGCTGGTGATCCGCCGCCTTGGCCCGCTCCAGGCGCTATCCTTCGCCGAGGACCGCGAATACTGCACCTACCTGTTGCGCGGAGCCGGGGGCGTGCTGTTCTTTTCCGAGATCGTCCGCGGCGGCCGCGACGGCTGCACCCCGCGCCGCCCGCTGTCGCATGCGACGCCGGTTGCCTCTGTCCACACCCACGGCGCCTACAACCCCGACGTGCCGGCAGAATTCCCCACGACTCTGGACATGGAGAGCGACCGCAACGAAGGCGTGGCGGGCTATGTCGCCACTCCGGGCGGGCGGCTCTGGCACATCGACAGCCGCCGGATGGTCGCCGTCCAGCTCTGCCAGCCCGGCTGCCTGCCCCGCGATCCGGCCTTCCACGAAGGCGACGACGGGGTGATCGCGGATCGTTACAGCCATCGGCAACTCATCGCGCTCGAAGCCGGGTCTCCGTGAAAAAGCTTGCAATATTGGCGTTTTCGCCCCATATGCCTCCCCGCGACGTTAAGCTATCGACCTACTGCTCCGAATGGGCACAGTCCTCGATCTTGCGAAGACCTAGCCGACCTGCCGCATCCCGTGGGCAGAAGACAAACAGGAGTAACGACGATGGCCAAAGGCACCGTCAAGTGGTTCAACGCCACCAAAGGTTTCGGTTTCATCGCCCCCGAGGGCGGTTCCAAGGATGTGTTCGTACACATCTCCGCGGTTGAGCGCGCCGGTCTGACCGGGCTCGCCGACAACCAGAAAGTGAACTTCGACATCCAGCCCGGCCGCGATGGCCGCGAGGCTGCCGTTAACATCACGCTGGCAGATTAAGCCTTTCTGCGGTGACGAAAAGAAGGGGCCGGATGCACCAGCATCCGGCCCTATATTTTTTTTGCTCTGACTGCAGGCCTCAGTTCTTGGCGTTCTTGTTAATCTGAGCGATGTTGTCCCACTGCTGAATGCACTGAATTTCCATCGTCCGACCGATATTAGTCTTGCGTAAGTCGCGCATTTTCATGGTGGGAGCGTAGATGAAGTCCACAAGGTAAGGGATCGCTTTGCTGTAGGAATCGGGCCAGGAGTGCTGCGAAGCCAGAATTGTGGATTCAACATCTTCTTTCTTGACCCGATCCAGCCTCGCCTTCTGGACGGCTGCGGCGACAGCGCCTTGGTGGCTGCAAGAAACTTCCTTGCTGTCTCCCGCGAAAGCCGGACTGGCGGCGAGAAGCACGAAAAGTGCTGCACGAAACATCGAATACCTCCATGAGTTCATCTGATCAGGTGCAATCTAGCCCCGCGCCGCGACACCTTCCATGGCCGACTTCAGATCATGCACCAAAGTCGCCGCCATCGACCGGAAGACCATGATCGAAAATGCCTCCGGCCCAACCCGCGTGACCGAGGCCATCATGTGCTCCAGCGGGCTGCGCAGGGTGTGCCCGCGCTTGAAGACACCCGCCCGCAGGTCCACCGGCAACAGGCGCGCCAGCACCGCCTCGACGCCCGCGCCTTCCAGCCGGACCCGCGCCCAGGCGTCGCTCTGATCCACCACGGCCCCATGTTCGCCAAGGGTTTCAGCGGCTTGCGCCCCCACCAGCAGATACTGCCCGCGTCCGAACCACAGCACGCTGGTGCCCGCCTTCGACGTCGACCGCCCCGCGCCCGGCAGCTTGACCCCATGCGCCGCCTCCAGCGCCGCCGACAGCGCCTCCTCGCGCCCCTTGAACGGCATCAGCGAGACGAGCGGCGCGAAGGCCTCTTCCGTCAGCGAAAACGCGCCGATCTTCAGCGGCAGCAGCCCCTCGCAGGGGGTCTTGGCAACAAGCTCAGTCACGCATCCGTCCTCCGGCAGGGTCAAAGGCGACGGGGTTCACCACTTCGCAGATGGCCTCGATCTTGCGCACATGGTCGACCATCTTCACCTTCTCGCCGATCCGCTCCGGCCCGTTCTTCAGGAAGCCGATCGCCAGCATGTGCCCCAAAGTCGGGGAGTAGCAGACCGAGGTGATGTAGCCCTTGTCGTTCTCACGCACGGGCGCGTCGTCCACTTCGAACAGATGCGCCCCGGCGATCACCTGCTTGACCGCGCCGACCGGCTTCAGCCCCACCAGCCGCTCGCGACCCGGAGCCGTCAGGCCGGGCCGCTCGGACATCGTCTTGCCGATGCAGTCCTTCTTTTCGCTGACCATCTTGCCAAGACCCACGTCAAAGGCCGTCGTCCGCCCGTGGATTTCCGAGTGGGTGATGAACCCCTTCTCGATCCGCAGCACGTTCAGCGCCTCCATCCCGTAAGGCCCGCCGCCCATCTCCTTCGCCCGCACCAGCAGGTCGCGGAACAGCGCATCGCCATAGCGCGCGGGCACCGCCAACTCATAGGCGTGCTCGCCCGAGAACGAGATGCGGAACAGCCGCGCCTTCACCCCCTTCACCGTCACCGGCCCGCAGGCCATGAACGGCCAGTCCTGCCCGTTCAGCGTCTCGTCCAGCAGGCCGTCCAGCAGGTCGCGCGCCTTGGGGCCCGCCACCGCGAACTGCGCCCACTGCTCGGTCACGCTGGTGAACACCACGTCCAGGTCGGGACGCAGGCACTGGTGCACGAACTCCAGGTGCCGCATCACCTCGCCCGCCGCCGCCGTGGTGGTGGTCATCAGGAAATGCGTCTCGCCCAGCCGCGCCGTGGTGCCGTCATCCATGACGAACCCGTCTTCGCGCAGCATCAGCCCATAGCGCGTGCGCCCCACCTTCAGCGTGCTGAAGGTGTTGGTATAGACGAAGTCGAGGAAGGCCGCCGCGTCCGGCCCCTGGATGTCGATCTTGCCCAGGGTCGAGACGTCGCAAACGCCGACCGCCTCGCGCACCATCTTCACCTCGCGGTCGCAGGACTGCCGCCAGTTGGTCTCGCCTGTCGCCGGGAAGTAGCTCGGCCGATACCACAGCCCCGCCTCGATCATCGGCGCGCGGCGCTCCACGCTCGCCTTGTGGCTGGTGGTGAACCGCTGCGGCGCAAAGCCCTTGCCCTGCGCCCCCGCCCCCAGCGCCGCGATGGCGACCGGCGTATAGGGCGGCCGGAAGGTGGTTGTCCCGGTCTCGGGAATGCCCCGCCCGGTGGCATCCGCCAGCACCGCCAGCGCCGCGACGTTGGAATTCTTGCCCTGGTCCGTCGCCATCCCCTGCGTGGTGTACCGCTTCATGTGCTCGACCGAGCGGAAGTTCTCCACCGCCGCCTGCTTCACGTCCTTGACCGTGACGTCGTTCTGGAAGTCGAGCCAGGCGCGTCCCTTGCCCTCCACCGCCCACAAGGGCGCGATCCGGCAGGGATCGTCCTCGGCGTCGGGCAGGTCGGTCTCGCCCGCCTTGCGCCCCAGCGCCTCCAGCACGTCCTCGGCCGCCTCCGCGCCCTCGCGCAGGCAGGCGGCGGTCGAGAACGATCCGTTGCAGGCGCCCACCGCCTGCAACCCGGGGATCATCCCCGGCACCGGCACAAAGCCCTGGATGTCCTCGCGCCACTTGGGCCGCCCGTTCATGTGGCAGGTCAGGTGCAGCGTCGGGTTCCAGCCGCCCGACATCGCCAGGCAATCGGTCAGCAGCTTTTCCTCGCCGCGATGGGTGCGGATGGTGATCCGCTCCAGCCCCTTGCGTCCCGCCGCGTCGCAGACCTGCGCGCCCTTGATCACCTGGACGCCCGCCAGGTCCGGCGCATCGTGCCGGCTGTCGATCAGCGCCGCCAGGTGAACCCCCGCCGCCAGCAGGTCGCGCGCCGTCCGGTGGCCGTCGTCGTTGTTGGTGAAGACGCTGACCGCCTTGCCCGGCGCGACGCCGTAGCGGTTGACGTAAGAGCGCACCGCGCTCGCCGTCATGATCCCCGGCCGGTCGTTGTTGCGGAAGGCGACCGGGCGCTCCAGCGCCCCCGCCGCCAGGATCGCCTGCTTCGCCACGATCCGCCAGAAGCACTCCAGCGGCGCATCGCTGCGGGCCACATGGTGGCTCACCCGCTCCAGCGCGCCGTAAGTGCCCTGGTCATAGGCCCCGACGACCGAGGTGCGCGTCATCAGCCGCACGTTCTCCATCGCGCCCAGTTCCGCCAGAACCTCCGCCGCCCAGTCCGCGCCCGGCCTGCCGCCGACCTCCTGCGTCTCGGACAGCAGACGCCCGCCCATGCGGAAATCTTCCTCCGCCAGGATCACGTCAGCCCCCGCCCGCGCCGCCGTCAGCGCCGCCATCAGCCCCGCCGGGCCCGATCCGATCACCAGCAGGTCGCAGAAGGCGAAGGCGCGCTCGTAGCGGTCCTGGTTGTGCAGCCCCGACAAGGCCCCAAGGCCCGCCGCCCGCCGGATCGCGGGTTCGTAAAGCTTTTCCCAGAACGCCTTCGGCCACATGAAGGTCTTGTAGTAGAACCCCGCCCCGAAGAACGGCGCCGCCAGGTCGTTGACCGACAACAGGTCGAACCCCAGCGACGGCCAGCGGTTCTGGCTCTGCGCGCTCAACCCCTCGTACAGCTCCTGCACCGTCGCCCGGACGTTCGGATCCTGCCGCGCGCCGCTGCCCACCGTCACCAGCGCGTTCGGCTCCTCGCTCCCCGCCGTCAGGATGCCGCGCGGGCGGTGATACTTG
>JAGRMS010000457.1:0-183 GCA_020441135.1 Pseudooceanicola sp. | reverse complement strand
GTGTTGCGCGTCACCACCAGCCAGGCGGAACAGCCCGTCTCGTGATACCACAGGTCGCGCACCACCCCCGCCGGGTTCTCGCGCAGGTGGACGTAGTCTTCCCAGTCCCCCCCGCTCGCCTCGGGGTCGGGCCGCGTCAGCGCCAGCGCCGCGCCACGGTAATAGAACTCGCGCCGGTCGCGC
>JAGRMS010000456.1 GCA_020441135.1 Pseudooceanicola sp. | reverse complement strand
GTTGCGGGTCTGGAAGGCGACGACGCGGCGCCAGCCGACCTTGCGGAACCAGGCGCGCAACTCGTTCGGGGTGTCGCGGCGGGCGCGGAAGTCATAGTGGATCGGCTGCTGGATGCCGGTCACGGGACCGCCCAGGTAAACCTTGCCGGCGGTGTTGTGCAGGTAGTTGACAGCCGGGTGAGCGGAATCGTCTGCGCCGAAGACCTTGGCCGCTTCGTTTGCCTTGTTGGGCACCCAGCGATCGGTCACGGTCATCGTCGCGAGGATCACGCCCTCCTGGTCGCGCAGGGCTATGTCCTCGCCGATCTCCAGTCCTTCGGCGAATTTCTCGGTGACATCCAGCGTAATCGGCATCGGCCAAAGAGTTCCGTCGGCGAGGCGCATGTTCTCGACGACGCCGTTGTAATCCTCTTCCGGCAGAAAACCCTTCAGCGGGTAGAAGCCGCCGTTCATCAACAGTTCGAGATCGCAGATCTGGCGCGGGGTCAGGTCATGACTCTTGAGGGCGGTGGCCTCGACCTTGAGTTTCTGTGCGGAGTCATAGGAGACATAAAGCTCGGGCACCGGAGCCAGATTGCTAAGCATGGTCATTTCAAATCTTTCGGTTGGACGGATACGAACGGGCCGGACTGCCCGTTTCGCGGCGCGCATACTCACAGAGCACCACGAAAGTCCAGCGTATCCGGGATGTTTTTAGCGGCCCGCGTGCATTTGGCGCAACGATCCGCCGATTTCGTCGGCTTGACCCGGTGGCGCTAACAGCGCGTCGATCCCGGTAGCGCGTTTCAAGGGCAACGCCCAGACCGGGCCCGAGACGCCGCGCAGCTCGAGTTCGGTCATCGCCAGGGGCGCCGTGTCCAGTCCGGCAGCGGTGAGCAGGGCCGCCGAGACCAGCGCCTCGAGTCCCATTTCCTTTGTCATCGCCTCCAGCCGACTGGCGGCGTTCACCGTTTCGCCGATGATCGTGCGTGGCGCATTGCCTGCGGCGCCGATCTCGCCCTGGACGACTTCGCCAAGGTGCAGGCCGATGCCGATGCGGATGGCGGGCGCGCCTTCCGAGGCGAGGCCCTGGTTGAATGTGGCGAGAGCGCGCCCGATTCCGGCGGCGGCCTTCAGCGCGGCGCGGGCCGAGGCCGTCTCGTCCGGCGCCTCGAACAGGGCGAGCAGGCCGTCGCCAAGGTATTTGTCCACGGTCCCTCCGGCGGCGGTGATCGCAGGCACGATGGCGTCGAAGAAACGGTTGAGCAGGAACACCACGTCATAAGGCAACTGCCCGGTCGTGCGGGCCGTGAAGCCGCGGATGTCGAGGAACAGCACGGCCATGCGCCGCTCCTGCCCGCTGCTGGCGTGGGCACGGTTCCTGCGCCCGTCAGGCCGGAAGACGCGGAACACCGTCAGCGGTTGCATCGGACGGATCTGGCAGGCCAGCCGCGTGCCCTCCGGTGCGCCGACGGCGGCGAGAGACTTCGCCTCGGCCTCGGATGGCGGGTGCAGCAGATCGGCGCCATCCTCGATCAGCACCCGGCAGGTGGTGCAGCGCCCGCGCCCGCCGCAAAGCGCGGTGTGCGGCACGCCGTTGGCGCGGGACATCTCCAGCAGGGTGGGGCCGGGGGGCGAGGCGATCTCGGGCCCGTCGACATAGCGCACGCGCACCGCGCGGCTGCGGCGGATCACCTTGCGCCCCAGGTAGGCGGCGGCGACCGCCAGCAGCAGACCCCAGTAGATCCATTCGGTTGTCTTCTGGGTCGCGATCAGCGCCATGAAGGCGTCGTAGTCGGGGAAGTTCCAGCCGTCGCGCAGCGCCGCCCGGCTGTCCGGATCGGCCAGGAGGGCGCTGAGGCGGCGTCCCTCGGTCAGGAAGCCGACCAAGGCGAAAAAAGGCACCAGGGCGGCCAGCCCGGCCAGCGCCGGGAGTGAGCGCCGCCACCACGTTTCCGAGCGCAGCCAGAAATGCAGGCCCATGCAGCCATGCGCCCAGACCATCAGCAAGAGCAGCGACTGCCACCAGGCATCCCTACCGCCGAAGATCAGGCCGATCAGATACCCCATGCGGTCGTTCACACCATATTCGGAATGGGCGACGCGGGTGAAGACGATGTGGACGATCAGCAAAAGCGGGATGACAATGCCAAGCGCGATCTGCACGGCCTCCCAGACGGGCATCCGCAGCGTGCGCCGGTTGGCGAGTTTCCAGAGGGCAAGGCCCGCATGGGTGAGCAGCGCGGCATAAAGAACCAGCGCACCCAGCGGGTTGCGCGTGACAACCTGTCGCCAGCCTTGCGCGGCCTCCATCAGCTCGGGCGAGAACAGCCCGAGGCCGATGTTCAGGAAGTGGAACAGCGCGTAGACAAACAGCACGAGGCCCGACGCAATCCGCGTCCGGGTGATCCAGCTTCCGCGCCAGAGGGTGGACAAGGCGGCTCTCCGTCGTCGCGCGCCGCGATCCTGCGGCGGCGGGGGCCGGCGGTCAAGGCGGCCGTTACTCCGCCGCTTCGGCCCTGGCCGGTTCCTGCGCCGCCAGCCAGCGTTCGGCATCGAGCGCCGCCATGCAGCCCATGCCCGCGCTGGTGACGGCCTGCCGATAGACGTGATCGGTCAGGTCGCCCGCGGCAAAGACCCCGGGGATCGAGGTTTCGGTGCTGCCCGGCTTCACTTTCACATAGCCGCCGTGATGCGTCTCGAGCTGGTCTTTCACCAATTCGCTCGCGGGCGAGTGGCCGATGGCGACAAAGACGCCCTTGGCTGGAATCTCGGTGATCGCGCCGGTCTCGACATGCTTTACCCGCACGGCCTCGACACCCAGCGGATCGTCCGCGCCGACCACCTCGTCCAGCGTGTGGAACCACAGCGTCTCGATCTTCGGGTGCTTGAACAAGCGATCCTGAAGGATCTTCTCGGCGCGCAGTTCGTCGCGGCGGTGGATCAGCGTGACCTTGCTTGCGAAGTTGGTGAGGAACAGCGCCTCTTCCACCGCGGTATTGCCGCCGCCGATGACCACGATCTCCTGCCCGCGGTAGAAGAAGCCGTCGCAGGTCGCGCAGGCCGA
>JAGRMS010000060.1:7738-7922 GCA_020441135.1 Pseudooceanicola sp. | reverse complement strand
GGGTCTTGAAATGCTCGGTCAGCGTCGCGATGCGCGAGGACAGGATCGCAACCTGGACTTCGGGCGAACCGGTGTCGCCTTCCCTGGTCGCGTATTCCTTCATCAGGCGCTGCTTTTCTTCGGCAGTGATCGACATCGGGGTCTCCTTCAGAGCTAGAGGAATGGCGCAGGCCGGGATGTCGTC
>JAGRMS010000060.1:0-7733 GCA_020441135.1 Pseudooceanicola sp. | reverse complement strand
GTCGTCCAGCACAGGCCCATGGAGGATGCACGGCGAATCCGCCGCACCGGCGGGCGTATAGGCCGCCTGACGGCGCAACGCAAAGGCTTTCTTCTCCCTGAAGCTCTATGCGGGGCACCGCAACTGTGACCCGCTCACCGTCTCCCCTGCTTCCATTTGCTCCAAATATCCCGGGGGGCCGCCATTGTTGCGCCATTGGTCCGAGCGACAATGGCGGCGGGGCGGAGCCCCCGGCCGGTCGCCGCGCAGTGCGCGGCGAAAGACCTGCCGACACCGCGCCGCCGTCAGCCCGCTAGCCCCAGACGCCGCGCTGTCGCCCGGTCGATCACCAGGAAGTCGTGCTCTTCCAGCGGCGCCGCCGCGTCGACCGTCGCCATCAGGCTGCCTTCCAGCACGATCCGGCAAGGCCCGCTGTCGGGCACCACGATCTCCACATCCGGCGGTCCGGTGTCGAGCGAGGGGCAGACCAGCACCAGCCGTTCCTTGCCTGCATCGAAGGCGACCGTGGCCCCCGGCGCGACGATTTCGCCGAGGCCACAGGAAAACACCGAAGGCGAGGCGGGCAGGGGCATGGGCGGCATCCGGCAGAGGGGCAGGCCGGTATCAGGCCACACCGCCCCCCGGGAAGTCAAAACCATTCGCACCGGATGGCAAACAGGGAATTACCGATTGAACACCCGCACCGGGTGCAGCTCGCCCGCCTTGTAGACGCCGACCGCCACCGCCTGGCCTTCATACGACGCCCAGGCCTCGTCGCCGTATTCCACGTCCGAGGCCAGCACCATCCCCGGGTTGCCATTCCGCAGCCGCGCCGCCCCCTCGGGCGTGCAGCGCAGCTCGGGCAGGTCGGCAAGGCCGGTCTCCAGCGGCAGCAGATGCGCGTCAAGCTCGGGCGTCTTCGCCAGCCGCTCGACCTCCTCCAGGCTCAGCCCCTCGCTCGCCTCGAAGGGCCCCGACCAGACCCGGCGCAGCTGCACGACATGGCCGAGGCAGCCGAGCGCCCGGCCCAGGTCGCGGGCGATGGCGCGCACGTAGCCGCCCTTGCCGCAGGTCAGTTCCAGCGTGACATGGTCGGCATCGGGCCGCCCAGTCATCACCAGCTCCTCGACCCAGAGCGGCCGGGCGGCGATCTCCATCGCTTCCCCGTCGCGCGCCCGCTTGTAGGCCCGCTCGCCGTCGATCTTCACCGCGCTGAACTGCGGCGGCACTTGCATGATCTCGCCGACAAAGGCGTGCAGCGCCTCCTTGATCATCGCGTCGGTGGGGCGCAGCTCGCTTGTCCCGATCAGCTCGCCATCCGCATCGTCGGTATTGGTCGCCTGGCCCAGCCGCACGGTGAAGGCATAGGCCTTCAGCGCGTCGGTGACGTAGGGCACCGTCTTCGTCGCCTCGCCCAGCGCCACCGCCAGCACGCCGGTCGCGTCAGGGTCCAGCGTGCCCGCATGGCCCGCCTTTCTGGCCCCAAGCGCCCAGCGCACCTTGTTGACTACCGCGGTCGATGTCGGCCCGGCCGGCTTGTCGATCACCAGCCACCCCGATACGTCGCGCCCCTTGCGTGCCATGCCTCTCGTCCCCTTTTTGCGGATGGCGGCTTATACGCCGCGCCGGTCCGGGGTCAACCTCCCCCGGCGGCAGCGCGCGCGGTGAGGGCGTCGCTACCTTGCCGCCGCTCCCGTCGCCCTGCGACGCCGCATGGCCGCCCGCAGGAAAGTCGCCAGCAGCAAGACCAGAAGGACCAGCGCGATGGGGCGGCCCAGCAGGTAGTCGAAGCTGCCGCCACTGATCTGGAAGGTGCGCAGTGCCTCGGCCTCGAGCTGGTCGCCCAGCAGCAGCCCGACGACCAGCGCCGGACGCGAATAGCCGTGGCGGTCCATCATCCAGCCCAGCACGCCGAAGACCAGCGCGGTGATCGGGCCGATCATGCTGCCGGTGACGGCATAGCTGGCCGAGATGGAAACGGCGAGCACCCCCGGCACCAGATAGCGCGTCGGAGCGCGCACCAGGGCCGAGAACAGGTGGACGCAGGCCAGCCCGACCACGAACAACGCCCCGGCCTGCACGATGTTGTTCAGCACGATGGCGTAGACCACGTCCTTGTTCTCGGCATAGAAGCGCGGGCCGCCGGTGATGTCGTTCAGGGCGAAGACGGTATAGAGCATCGCCGTCCCCGCGCCGCCGGGGATGCCAAGCGCCAGCAGGGTCAGCATCGAGCCGCCCTCGGAACTGCTGTTGGCCGATTCCGCGGCCACCACGCCCTCGGGCGCCCCCTGGCCGAAGCGGTCCGGGTCGGGCGCGGCGCGGCGCGCCCAGTCGTAGGAAAACAGGTTGGACAGCGAGGCGCCGACGCCCGGCAGCAGGCCGATCATCGCGCCGATGGCGCTGCCGCGCAGCAGGGTCACGGGATAGCGGAAGGCGAGGCGCACGCCATCCAGGATGCGGCGGAATTCCAGCGGGGCGGGCTTCGAGCCCTCCACCACATAGTCGGTGTGCATCAGGCGGAACATCTCTGACACCGCGAACAGCCCCACCATCGCCGAGATGGACGAGACGCCGTCCAGCAGGTGCGGGATGCCAAGCGTTCCGCGTTCCGTCCCCATCAGGCCAAAGCCGATGGTGGCCAGCAGCAGTCCGGTCATCCCGGCCATCAGCCCCTTGAGCAGGTCGCCGCCCATTACCGCGATCAGCGACAGGCCCCAGAAGACAACCAGCAGCATTTCCGCCGGCCCCAGCGCCAGCACCGCGCCCGCCAGGTTGTCGATGAAGGCCAGCAGGATGACGTAGCTGACAGCGGTTCCAAAGCAGGACGCGGCCAGCGCGAGGCCCAGCGCCTCGTTCTGGCGGCCCTGCCGGGTCATCGGGAAGCCGTCGAAGGTGGTGGCGACCGAGGCCGCGCTGCCGGGGACGTTGATCAGGATGGCGGGAATGGCGACGCCGAAGCCGCTCCCGGTGAAGATCGAGGTCATGAAGATCATCGCCGACAGGAAGTCGAGGTGATAGGCCACCGGCAGCATGATGGCGAACATCGCGCCGGGGCCGAAGCCCGGCACGGCGCCCGCAAGCAGGCCCAGCAGCAGGCCCGGCACGATCAGCAGCCAGGGCGCCCATTGTGCCGACAGCAGGTCCATCGCCTGTCCCATCGCGGCGGTGTCGATGATCCAGTCCATCAGCGGCCCGCTCCGAACCAGGCTGCGATGGCGGGTTCCGGCAGGCGGACCACCAGGCCGAGCAGCAGCACCGCGGCCGTCGTGAACAGGGCGGCATAGAGGATCAGCGAGACCGGGTTTCGCAGCCCCATCAGCCGCGAGGCGCCAAGGACGAAAAGGAATATCCCCGCGCTGAAGCCGACCAGGGGCAACAGCGCAACGAAGCCGGCAAGCAGCGCCATCATCGGAAAGGTTCCGGGCTGGGGCGCTTTCGGGACCGAGGGCGCGCGCAGTTCCCGAACCATCAGCCAGAGGCCGGTCAGGATGGCGGCGATTCCGACCGGGGCGATCAGGATCAGGTTGTGGACCGAGGCGCGGGCGAGCCAGGCGTCGGTCAGGTACCAGGCGCAGAAGGCGGTCAGCATCCCGGCCAGCGCGAGATGGCTGGTCAGCAGGACGCCCAGGCGGCGGGGGTGCGGTGCGCTCATGTCGGGAAGCGTAAGGCAAGGGGGCCATGCCCGGCCAGCCTGCGCCGGCCGGGCGGTCCTTCAGTTGCCGAGGTAGGGGCCAAAGTTCGCCGCGAACCCGTCGATCAGTTCGCGCGACTTGTCGGGCCCCAGCCAGTTGGTGCCGACCCGCGCCTTCTTGAAGGCCGCGACGGTCTCGGGGTTCTCGTAGACCCGCTGCATCGCCTCGGTCAGGATACGGAACCGCTCCGGGTGCTCGGTTTTCAGCGAGGCGGGCACCAGGAAGGCACGCAGGCCGGTGTTCATCGAGGGCATCGTTTCGCCATGTGCGGCCAGCACCTCGTTGGCGGTCGGCACGTCGGGCAGATCCGGCGCGCGTTCGTCGCGGAACACCAGCAGCGGCTTGACGTTCTCCAGCCGCCCCAGCGCCTGGTCCGGCAGCGACGAGAAGTCGACCTGGCCGCCCATGATCGCCGCCACCAGCGGACCGCCCCCGGTATAGGTCACGGCGCGATAGGCATCCGGCGCGACCTTCAGTTTTTCGAGGAAGATCGTCATCATGATCGCGGGTCCGGTCCCGGTGGGGTCGGCCATGATCGGCGCCGCGCCCGAGGTCAGCGAATCGACCAGCCCCTCGGCATTGTCGAAAGTCGCGGCCGAGGTCGCCACGACCAGCGCGTATTCGTCATCGGGGACGTTCAGAAACTCGAAATCCGCCAGCTGGAACGAGGTGCGCCCGGCCTGGATATGCCCGATCAGTCGCGCGATGGTGGAACTCGCGATCAGGCTGCCGTCGCCGCCCTGCCGCAGCAGGCGGTCGGCGCCCAGGATGCCCTGCGCGCCGTCGATGTTCTCGACCACGACGGGCACGCCCAGTTCTTCGGCCAGGTAGGGTGCCAGCGTGCGCACCAGCCGGTCCTCGCTGCCCCCGGTCGGCGTCGTCACCATGAAGGTGATGGGATCGACCGGCCAGTCCGCCGCCTGGGCCAGGCTGGCCGTCGCCAGCAGGAATGCGCCGGCGATGAGGCCGGTCCGCCGAGTGATGGTCATGGTATCCTCCCTGGAAACTGTTGTGCCTGGCGCCGCCGGAACTCCCCACCGGCGGCGCGGGGTATGGTCTGGGGTCAGGCGACGGCCTTGACCGCGGCGCCGGCGTGCCGGAGACGGGGCAGGACGAAGACGATGAACTCCGCCGCCGCCTCCACGCCGATGGATCCGCTTTCGCCGGGCTCCAGCGCAAAGGCCGTTCGCGCTTCCCATCCGGTGCCGGTGCCGCTGAGCGCGTAGATCAGCCGGAAGGCGTCTTCGGCCGGGAAGGCGCAGGTTGTCCCGGCGTCCGCCTGCACCATTTCGGCACGGGTCTGACGTTCGGTGAAGGTGCCAAGCGGCTTGCGGCGTACGCCCTGCACCCCTGTCTCGGTCCAGCCGAAATGCGAAGGCGTCATCATCACCGGCGTCTTGTAGCGCGCGGGCGGATACTCCATCGGGCGGCGGTTGTGATGCTCCCACACCGCCTCGAACGCGTCCTTCTTGTGGGTCTCGCCCGTGCGCACGAAATGGCCGTCCGCAAATTCGCCCTCGGCGCTCAACGCGCCCGTCGCCGCGCGCAGTTGCTGCTGGCTGAGATAGCCCTGGCCCGATGTCCCGCCGAATTGCAGAACCAGCAGCTCGCGCTGGCCCTCGCCATCGTCCTGCGGGCCATAGGGTGTGCCCTCGGGGAAATAGCCAAGCTGCCCCTCGCGCAGCGTCGCGCCACGCCCGATGCTGAAGTCGCCCGATACCGCGAACCGGAACTGGTCGAAGTTGTGCTTGTGCGCGGGCGAATAGAAGGCGCCCTGGCGGCTCATCATCAGGGTATAGTTCTCGGGCGCGTCCTCGGGCCCGCTGAGATAGACCTTGAAGGCGATGTGATCGTTCGCCGCCGGCTTCTCGGTCGGCGCGCCCCGGCTGGTTCCGCGCGTCCTGAAGCCCGGTGTCGCGCGGTATTCGACCGCGTCATCCCTGACAATCTGCATCGATCTTCCTCCTCCTTCGCCTTCTCCGGCCCGGCGGCCGCCCCGTAATATCTTCGGGTATGATGGAAAGTTTGTAAATCACAAAAAATATTATCCGTCCAAGGATTGTTTTGAGTGCCCCGCCGGGTATAGTCGCCCGGACCAGGCACCGGATTTTTCATGACAGGCATTCAATCCAGAAGCGTCCACGGGACGCTGCGCGACCAGATCATCAAATGCGCCCTTGCGCCCGATTCCCGGCTCGCGATCAACGAGATCGCGGCGCAGAACGGCGTCAGCCCCGGCAGCGTGCGCGAGGCACTGGCGCGTCTCTCGGCCGAGGGGCTGGTGGTGGCCGAGGCATACAAGGGTTATCGCGTCGCCCCCATTTCCCTGAAAGACCTCGAGGATCTGACCCAGACCCGCATCGACATCGAGGCGCTGGCGCTGGAGCGTTCGCTGGCGAAGGGCGATCTGGAATGGGAGCTGCTGGTGACATCCGAATTCCGGCGGATGATGGCCCAGCCCGTGTTCAGCGCGGATGGCCAGCCCTCGGCGGAATGGGCAACGCTGCATAACCGTTACCACAACGCGCTGGTTTCCGCCTGCGGCAGCGACTGGCTGCTGAAGATGCGCCAGATGCTGTTCGAACAGTCCGAACGCTACCGCAACCTGACCATCAGCTCCATCCACGAGGCCGCGATTCGCTCGGAACACGAACGCCTGACCGCCGCCGCCCTCGCGCGCGACCTGGACGCGGTGCTGACGATCCTGCGCAGCCATCTGCAGAAGACGCGCGACGCGGTGCTGCGGCTGGTCGAATCGGGGCAACCCATCGTTTCGGTCGAAAACGGCAATCGGCTCATTTCTATCGCGTGAACGCAGCCGGTGACGGCTGCATTCGTGTTGCGCATCCGCAAGGAAGCCGTGGTGAACCGAGCGGGGTTGGACCGGGGCCCCCGGTCTTGAGGAGTGTGGAGCGCTATTGCCGGCGGAACCCCGCTCGCAACACCTGCGTGCGGGGTAGGGCAGGGTTTACCCCGCCGGCGCCCCGGCCCGGTGGCGGCACGGCCCGAACCGCGCGGCCCCCGCCAGGATAAGCCCGGCCACGGTGGCGATCATTCCTGCCGCGCTGACCGCGTCCTGGCCGCCAACCCAGATCGGTCCATAGCCCGCCGCGACATAACCCAGCACGGCCGAAAGTGCGGCGAAGACCACGCTCCAGGCCACCTGCCGTTCCAGGCGGTCGGTCATCAGGCGCGCGGCGGCGGGGGGGCAGATGAACATGGCGATCACGATGATCGAGCCCACCGCGTCGAAGGCCGCCACCGCCGCCACCGCTGCCACGACGACCAGCGCCAGCCCAAGCGCGCCGGTACGGATGCCCAGCGTGCGGGCGAAGCCTTCGTCGAAGGTGGAAATCTTCAGCGCGCGCCAGAACAGCGCGACGAACAGCGCGACGCCCGCCAGCGCCACCGCCATCCGAAGCAGTTCCGGCGGCAGCCCAGCCAGCGCCTCGGCGTCCCAGAGCGACGGCCACCCGGTCGCATCCAGCCAGATCAGGCTTTCGAGGTTGCCATAAAGCGCGTGTTCCACGTCGAGGTGGACGCTCGACGTATCCGACTGCTCCAGCAACAGCACCCCGCCCGCGAACATCGAGGTGAAGATGACCCCCATCGCCGCGCCCGGTTCGATCCGGCCCAGCCGCCGCACCGCCTCGATCAGCGCCACCGCCAGCACGGCGGCACCCGCCGCGCCCAGCATCATCGGCCAGGTCGCCACCACGCCGGTCAGCAGGAAGGCCACGACGATCCCCGGCAGCACCACGTGGCTGATGGCATCGCCGATCAGCGCCTGCCGCCGCAGCACGAGGAAATTCCCCGGCAGCGCACAGGCCACCGCCGCGCAAATACCGATCAGCAGCGGCGGCAGCGACAGCGGAACGAACTCCTCCCCGCTCATGCCACGACCCTCGGCGGGCCGATGCGGCGGTCGATCTCGGCGATCTGGTCCGTGGTCAGCACCGTCTCGATGTCGCGCAGCCCGTCATAGAGCGCCGCCGCCGCCTCGTAGGACAGGTCACTGCGCACCACCTGCCAGCGCGTCTCGTCCCGCAGCGCCTTGGCGGC
>JAGRMS010000455.1 GCA_020441135.1 Pseudooceanicola sp. | reverse complement strand
CCGATCTGGACGAAGACGCGCTGGTCACCATCCTGACAGAGCCGTAGATCGCGCTGGTCAAGCAGTATCAGCGCCTGTTCGAGCTGGAAAACACCGAGCTGACGTTCACCGACGACGCGCTGACCGCCATCGCCAAGCGGGCCATCGCCCGCAAGACCGGGGCGCGCGGGCTGCGGTCGATCCTCGAGGAAATCCTGCTCGACACCATGTTCGAACTGCCGAGCCTGCCGAGCGTAACCGAGGTCGTGGTCAACGAAGAGGCGGTGGTGTCCGAAGCCAAGCCGCTGATGATCCACGCCGAGGAAAAGGGTTCGGCCTCGGCCGGCTGAGATGATCCGCCGCATCCATTCCGGCGGCGCGTACGAACCGAAGATCGGTTATTGTCGCGCCGTCGTTGCCGGGGGCCTTGTCCATGTCGCGGGCACCGTGGGGCAGGGGGATACCGTCACCGACCAGTGCCGCTCCGCTCTCGACATCATCGCCAAGGCGCTGGAGGAAGCGGGCAGCGGGCTGGAGCAGGCGGTGCGCGTGACCTACTACCTGCCCGACGCGGCGGAATTCGAGCCCTGCTGGCCGATCCTGCGCGAGGCGTTCGGTGCCAACCCGCCCGCCGCCACGATGATCGAGGCGGGGCTGATCGACCCGAAATACCGGATCGAGATCGAAGTCACCGCGCTGGCGCCCTGAGGCATTTCCGCCCGCCTGGGGGCGAAAGCCGATCCCGGCTGGACCTTTTCGGGTGTTTGCGCCATATCGGAACAAGGCTTGGAACGAGGCATCCATGGGCATCCTGAACACGTTGCTGCGCGCGGTCACCTGGTGGAACGGGCAGACGCTCAACACCCAGATATTCACCTGGCGCCGAGGGATCGAGGTCGGAAAAGACAAGCAGGGCAACGTCTTTTACCGCAATGCCGACGACAGCAAGCGCTGGGTCATCTTCAACGGCGAGATCGAGGCGAGCCGGATCGACCCCGAGTGGCACGGCTGGCTGCACCGCACCTGGCAGGACGCGCCGACGACGAAACCGCTGGCGCGCAAGACCTGGGAAAAGCCGCATCAGGAGAACCTGACCGGCTCGGCGCTGGCCTATGTGCCCGCCGGATCGCTGCGCCGCCCCGACCCGGTGGAGCGCCGCGACTACGAGGCCTGGAGCCCGGAATAAATGAGCGCGCAGAGCACCACCGAAGTCCTTGTCGGCGGCGCCGTGCTGGCCGCTGCCGTCCTGTTCGGCGTCTATACCGTGCAGACCACGGGGCTGAGCCGCTCGTCCTCGGGCTATGAACTGGCCGCCTCCTTCCGCTCGCTGGAAGGCGTGTCGGTCGGCACCGACGTGCGCCTTGCGGGCGTCAAGATCGGCACCGTCACGAATGTCGCCCTGAACCCGCAGACCTACCGCGCCGACACCCGCTTTTCGATCGCCAATGGCATCGAGATCCCCGATGACAGCGCGGCGGTAATTTCCTCGGAGGGGCTGCTTGGCGGCAACTTCCTGGAAATCATGCCCGGCGGCTCGCTGACCGTGCTCGATGCGGGCGGGGTGATCGAGGATACCCAAGGGGCGGTCAGCTTGATCTCGCTGCTGGTCAAGTTCGTCGCCGGCAGCGGCGAGGACGTCGTCGCGGGCGACGGATCCCAGTGAAACCCGCGCTCGCCCTGATCGCCGCGCTGGCCCTTCCGGCCGGGGCGCAGGAAAAGACCGTCGAGGTGACATCCGGCACCGGCGCGGTGCTGCGGGGCCTCGACAAGGTGAATGGCCAGACGGTGGACGTGGAACTGCTGTCGGGCGGCGGCCGCGCGGTCTTCGGGCTGGAGGTGGAACTGGCCGACTGCCGCTATCCGGTCAACAACCCGACCGGCGACGCCTATGCGTTCCTCACGATCCGCGACCAGGGCAAGCCCGACGTGCGGTTCCAGGGCTGGATGATCGCCACGGCCCCGGCGCTGAACGCGCTGGATCACAACCGCTACGACATCTGGGTGTTGCGCTGTATCACCTCCTGAGGTGAGCCGATGGGTGGCCCCTGCAGATCGGCGCGGCTGGTCAATGCCTGCTCAAGCTGCCGGTGATAGGCCGCGCGGGGGATTTCCACGGCGCCGAGCGAGGCCAGGTGTTCGGTCAGGAACTGCGTGTCGAACAGCGTGAAGCCGCCTCGCCGCAGCACGTCCACCAGGTAGGCCAGCGCGATCTTGGAGGCATCGGTGCGGCGCGAGAACATGCTTTCACCGAAGAAGGCCGCGCCCAGCACCACGCCATAGACCCCGCCCGCCAGCGCGCCGTCCATCCAGACCTCGAACGAGTGGGCATGTCCGCGGCGGTGCAACTCCAGATACAGGGCGCGGATTTCCTCGTTGATCCAGGTGTCGGCCCGATCCGCACAGCCGTCCAGCACCCCGGCAAAATCCTCGTTGCGCGCAACGCGATAGCCGCCGCGCCGCAGCCGCCGGGCCAGCGAGCGCGAGATGTGGAAGTCGTCCAGCGGGAACACGCCCCGGCGGCGCGGATCGACCCAGAAGACTTCCGGGTCGTCCCGATGCGCGGCCATCGGGAAGATGCCGATGGAATAGCCGTGCAGCAGGATCTCCGGCGTCAGTTCCACCTGCGCCTCCGCGCCTCAGGCGCCGCCGAGGTGGGTTTCCAGCCAGTGTTCCAGCCAGTGAATGTTGTAGTTGCCGGACAGGATGTCGGGCTCTTGCAGCAGTGCGTTGAACAGCGGCACCGTGGTGTCCACGCCGTCGACGATCAGCTCTCCCAAGGCGCGCGACAGCCGGGCGAGCGCCTCGGGCCGGTCGCGGCCGTGGACAATCAGCTTGCCGATCAGCGAGTCGTAGTAGGGCGGGATGCGGTAGCCGTCATAGAGAGCCGAATCCATCCGCACGCCAAGGCCGCCGGGCGCGTGATACTGGGTGATCTTGCCGGGGCAGGGGGCGAAGTTCGGCAGCTTCTCGGCGTTGATGCGGACCTCGATGGCGTGACCGTTGATCTTGAGGTCGTCCTGCCCGAAGGACATCGGCAGGCCCGCGGCGACGCGGATCTGTTCGCGCACGAGGTCGACGCCGAAGATGCCTTCGGTGACGGGATGTTCCACCTGAAGGCGGGTGTTCATCTC
>JAGRMS010000454.1 GCA_020441135.1 Pseudooceanicola sp. | reverse complement strand
CTTCGTCGGGATGGAGCGCAGCGCCTTGCACCGCAAGCTCAAGTCGCTCGGCGTGGTGACAACCACCAAGTCCGGCGCGCGGGTCGCCTACCTTGACGAAATGAGCGCCGAAGCCGCCGAATAAGCCGCAAGGGCGCGGGTCTGACCCGCGCCCCCGCCTGTCAGCCCCGCATCCGCGCGCCGTCGGCGTCGAACAGATGCGTCGTCACCAGCCGCGCTTTCCGCATCTGGCCCAGGATTTCGATCTCGACCGCCAGCCCGTCTGCCAGCCGGTCCGCGGGGACGAAGCCCTGTGCCACCGACTGCCCGCTATGGTGCGAATAGCCGCCCGAGGTGCAGAACCCCTGCACCTTGCCGTCCAGCCAGATCGGCTCGTACCCCTGCACGTCGGCGTCGTCCGCCTCGACGATGAAGGCCGCCAGCCGCCGCGACGGCCCCTTCGCCCGCTCCGCCTCGGCAGCGGCGCGACCGATGAAATCGGCGTTCTTCTTCCAGGCGATGAAGCGGTCCAGCCCGGTCTCGGCAGGCGTGTAGTCCGGCGAGAACTCCGACAGCCACGACCCGAAGAACTTGTCGAGCCGCAGCGACATCATCGCCCGCATCCCGAAGGGCACCATGCCATGTGCCTGGCCCGCCTCCCACAGCACCGACCACAGCGCGCGCTGGTCCATCGGATCGCAGTAGATCTCGTACCCGAGGTCGGCGGTATAGCTGACCCGCTGCACGATGCAGTTGACCATGCCGACAACCAACCGGCGCACGTCGAGGAACCGCATGTCGGAAATGTCCGACCGCGTGCAGGCCGCCAGAACGTCGCGCGCCTTCGGTCCCGCGATCTGGAACCCGGTGCGCTTGTCGCTGATATTCTCGACCGTTACGCCGTCTTCCTCATGCTGTTCGAACCAGCGGTAGTGATAGGCCTGGCTGCCATAGGAGGCAGTCAGCTGGAACTCGGTCTCGCCGAGGCAGGAGATCGTGAAATCCCCGATCAACCGCCCCTTGGCCGACAGCATCGGCGTCAGCGACACCCGCCCCACCGCAGGCACCCGCCCCGCCATGATCCGGTCGAGCCAGTCGCGCGCCTTCGGCCCCGTCACCCGGTACTTGCCGAAGTTGTGGACCTCGTTGATCCCCACGCCCTCGCGCACGCCCTTCACCTCGCGCGCCGTCGCGCCGAAGGCGTCCGAGCGGCGGAAGGAGGGGGTTTCATATGTAGGCTCAGTGCCTTGCGCGAAGTAATTCACCACCTCCAGCCCGAATTGCTGGCCCCAGACCGCGCCCATTCCGGTAAAGATGTCATACATCGGCGAGGTCCGCAGCGGCCGCGCGGCGGGCAGTTCCTCGTTCGGATACGAGACCGAGAAGCGTTTCTGATAGTTCTCGATCACCTTTGGCCGCGTGTAGCCGGGCGAGATCCAGTTGCCGAAGCGCGCGACGTCCATCGCCATCGTATCGCGCTCGCATTCGCCCTCGATCATCCATTGCGCCAGCATCAGGCCAACGCCGCCGCCCTGGCTGAACCCCG
>JAGRMS010000453.1 GCA_020441135.1 Pseudooceanicola sp. | reverse complement strand
CAGCCGCGCGGCTCCATCGAGTTGGCGATGATCCGGTTGTCGGTGATCTCGAGGCTCACGGTCTGCGCCGCCGCGTCGAAAGCGGCCTGCGTCGCCGCCTCGTCGCCGACGCCATAGTCATAGGCCATGTTGTCGGGCGCTTCCGCGTGAACCGTCTCGCCGCCCGGGTGCAGGTCCAGCTTGGCAGGCAGCTCGTCGATCTCGAGCCCGATCAACTCTGCCGCGTCCCGCGCCTGCTCCAGCGTATCCGCCACGATGCACGCCACAGGCTCGCCCACATGACGCACCCGACCGACCGCCAGGGCGGGACGGCGCGGCCCCGCGCCCTTGGAGCCGTCGCGGTTGTCCATCCGAATCCCCGGCATGGCGATGTCGATCCCCGCCGCCTCCAGATCCTCCGCCGTCAGCACCAGATGAACGCCCTCGGCCCCGCGCGCGGCATCCAGATCCAGCTCCGAAATCTCGCCATGCGCGACGGACGAGCGCAGGAAGAAGGCAAACAGCGCCTCCTCGGGCACGATGTCATCAACATAGCGCCCCTGCCCGGTAAGGAACCGCACATCCTCGACACGCCGAACCGGCTGGCTTTTTCCGAACTTTTCCATGACGCACCTCATTCCTGCA
Organism: Pseudooceanicola sp.; assembly: GCA_020441135.1. Classification (GTDB taxonomy): domain Bacteria; phylum Pseudomonadota; class Alphaproteobacteria; order Rhodobacterales; family Rhodobacteraceae; genus Seohaeicola_A. The sequence goes on along the minus strand of JAGRMS010000453.1, from coordinate 2,019 downwards.
CCGCGGCGGAGACTACTGCCGGGGGCGGGGATGTCCAGATTGCCCGGGCAATTTCCGCGGTAACGAAGCGGGTTACTTTCGCAGCAGCCCAAGCCGCCGGAACAGCACCACCTGCACCGCGACGATCGCCAGCAGCAGCGCGCAGACCTGCCAGAAGGCCCAGGGGTCTTGCGCCCCCGGGATGCCGCCTACGTTGATCCCCAGCAGCCCCGTCACCAGCCCCAGCGGCAGGAAGATCGCCGTCACCACCGACAGAACGAGCATCTGCCGGTTCGCCACCTCGGCCCGCAGTTCCAGCATCTGGTCATGCACCACCTCGGCCCGGTCGCGGATCGAATCGAGATCCTCGGCCAGTCGCGTGACCCGCTCGGTCGCCTCGCGCACGCGCGAGCGGGCATTCGACGTCAGCCAGCCCATGTCCTCGATCCCGAAGGTCGACAGCGCATCGCGTAAGGGGAACATGAAGCGCCGCAGGATGATCGACACCCGCCGTATCTCGGCGACCTGCCCCCTCAGCCGGATATGATCCTTGGCCTCGAAGCGATCCTCCAGGTCGTCGATCCGCTCGTTCAGCTCGGCCACCACCGGCTCCGCCCGGTCCGCCAGCCGCAGCGCGAGCCGCGCCACCAGGTCGCCCGCGTCCACCGGCCCCGCGCCCCGCTCGCAGGCGGTGATGACGTCGCGCACCGCCTGAACGGGCCGCCGCTGCACGCTGATCACCAGCCCGCCCGTCACCCAGAGCCGCAGCGACACCATGTCCTCGGGCTGCGCGCCCTCGGACAGGTTCACCCCGCGCATGTTCATCAGCACGCCGTCGCCATGCACCGTGCAGCGCGGCCGCGTCTCGGCGGCGTCGAGCGCCTCCAGCACCACCGGGTCAAGCGCCGCATCCGAAAGCCAGTCCTGCTCGGCTGGCGTCGGCCGCGCGAAATGCAGCCAGACCAGACCCGGGCCCTCAGGCAGGCCGTCGCCCAAGTCCAGCGCCTGTGCCGCCCCGCTGCCATCCAGCCGGAATGCCGCCATCAATGCCATGCCAAGCCCTCCATGACGCAGCCTGACCTTGCCACGCGCAGGATTGCAATGCTGGCCTTTCCGCCGCCCATTCGCTAGAGGGGGCGCGATGATTTCCGCGAGGACGATGATGGACAAGACCTTCGACGCCGCCGGGGCCGAACCCCGCCTCTACGCCGCCTGGGAAAAGGCCGGCTGCTTCACCGCCGGGGCCAACGCCAAGCCAGGCGCTTCGTCGTTTTCCATCATGATCCCGCCCCCGAACGTCACCGGCTCGCTCCACATGGGCCACGCCTTCAACAACACGTTGCAGGATATCCTGATCCGCTGGAAGCGGATGCAGGGCTTCGACACGCTCTGGCAGCCCGGGACCGACCACGCCGGCATCGCCACCCAGATGGTGACTGAACGCGAGATGGCCGCGAACCAGGAACCCTCTCGGGCCGAGATGGGACGTGAAGCCTTCCTCGCAAGGGTCTGGCAGCAAAAGATGAAATCGCGCGGCACCATCATCGGCCAGCTGAAACGCCTCGGCGCCTCGGCAGACTGGAGCCGCGAGGCCTTCACCATGTCCGGCGCGCCGGGTGCGCCCGAGGGCGAGGACGGAAACTTCCACGATGCCGTCATCAAGGTCTTCGTGGACATGTACAAAAAGGGCCTGATCTATCGCGGCAAGCGGTTGGTCAACTGGGATCCGCATTTTGAAACGGCGATTTCCGACCTCGAGGTCGAGAATATCGAGGTGAAGGGCCACATGTGGCACTTCAAATACCCGCTCGCCGACGGGCAGACCTACGAATACGTCGAAAAGGACGAGGATGGCACCGTCACCCTGCGCGAGACGCGGGATTACATCTCCATCGCCACGACCCGCCCCGAAACCATGCTTGGCGACGGCGCGGTCGCGGTTCATCCATCGGATGAACGTTATTCGCCAATCGTCGGGAAACTATGTGAAATTCCGGTTGGCCCGAAAGAGCATCGCCGCCTGATCCCGATCATCACCGA
>JAGRMS010000452.1 GCA_020441135.1 Pseudooceanicola sp. | reverse complement strand
AGCAGGATCATCGCCCCATGCGCCAACGGCGCCGTCGGATCGCGCAGCTCGGAAAACGACCGTGACAATTCTGCCAGCGCCGCCCGTCCCTGCACCTTCATCAGCCATGTCCCCGCAACCGCCGTCAGGATCACGATCCCGATGGTCGGCCACAGCCCGATCAGACCGCCGACCTGGATGAACAGGGCGATCTCGACGATGGGCACCAGCAGGAATGCCAGGAACAGATACATGCGCACGCGTCCTTTTAGCCTGTGCGGGGCGGTGGACTCGGCCCCTTGCGTCACCTACATAAGACCTCGAACCCGCGCATACAAAGTATCCCGCGTGACGAGAGGTGCAAATGAACTCGCCACTGATCCAGCTGCTGGTGCTGGCAGGCATTGCCATCTTCCTGATTCTGCGCCTGAAAAGCGTTCTCGGAACCCGTGAGGGCTTCGAGAAGCCGCCGCTTCCCAACCCCGGCGCCAAGGACACCGCCCCCCGCCGCGGCTTCGAGGTGATCGAGGGCGGGCCGGATCACGACATCATCGACCACGTCGCCAAGGACAGCGAGGATGCCAAGGCCCTCGCCGCCATGAAGCGCGTCGAACCCGACTTCAACGTCGCCGACTTCATGCAGGGCGCGCGCGGCGCCTACGAGATGATCCTTATGGGCTTCGAACGCGGCAACCTCGACGACATCAAGCCCTTCCTGGCCGAGGACGTCTTCCAGGCCTTCGTCGACGGCGTCGCCGCGCGCGAGGACAAGGGCTACACGGTCGAGGCCGAGTTCATCGGCGTGCGCGAACTGTCGGTGCAGAACGTGACCTTCGACAAGGACAGCAACCGCGCCGAGATCACCATGCGCTTCGTGGCCGAGATGACCTCGGTGGTCCGCGACAAGGGCGGCGACATCGTCGAAGGCAGCCCCACCGCGATCAAGCGCCAGCGCGACAGCTGGACCTTCGCGCGGGTCATGGGCGCGCCGGACCCGAACTGGCAACTGGTCGCAACCGACGCATGATCGCGGCGCTTCGGGCGGTCTGTCTCCTGGGGGCGCTCATGGCAGGCGATATCGCCCGATCCGAGGTGACGCGGCACGTCCTGTCCTTCCGCGACCTCGAAGGCTGGCCGCGCGACGACCATGCCGCCGCGCTCGCCGTCTTCCGCAACACCTGCGCCGACATGGAAGGCCAGGAATGGCAGGCGCTCTGCGCCGTGGCCTACTCGCAGAAACCCGAAGGCGCGCGGGCCTTCTTCGAACTCTTCTTCCGCCCCGTGCTGGTGACGGACGGCTCACCCGGCCTTTTCACCGGCTATTTCGAACCGGAACTCGACGGCTCCCGCTTCCCCACCGCCCGCTTTCGCTATCCGCTCTACAGGATGCCGGAAGAGGCCCGCCGCAATACCCCCTGGCTGCCCCGCCGCGACATTCTCACCACCGACGTCATGAGGAACCGCGGCCTTGAAATCTGCTGGGTCGACGACCCGGTGGAACTGTTCTTCCTGCAGATCCAGGGGTCCGGCCGCATCCGCCTGCCCGACGGCAAGATGCTCCGCGTCGGCTATGGCGGCGCCAACGGCCACCCCTACCGCTCCATCGGCGTGGAACTGGTGCGGCGCGGCATCTATTCCGCGCATCAGGTCAGCGCCGAGGTCATCAAGAACTGGGTCCGCCGCAACCCCGAGGCCGGGGCCGAACTGCTCCTCCACAACGACTCCTACGTCTTCTTCCGCGAAATCTCGCGCGTGCCCGCCACCGACGGCCCGCTTGGCGCGATGAACCGCTCCGTCACCGCCCTGCGCTCCATCGCCGTCGACCCCGCCTTCACACCGCTCGGCGCGCCGGTCTGGATCGAGAAACGCGGTGCGGGTCCGATCCACCGCCTGATGATCGCGCAGGACACCGGCTCCGCCATCAAGGGCGCCCAGCGCGCCGACGTCTTCTTCGGCACCGGCGACGCCGCGGGGGCCGCCGCCGGCACGCTGAAGGATCCGGGGCGGATGATCGTGCTGATGCCGATCCAGACCGCCTACGCGCTGGTCCCGGACGCCGAGGGATGACGCGCCGGCGCCTGACACCCGAAGAGGTCGAGCTCTGGCACAAGGTCGTCGAACATACCGACCGCCTGCACCCCGACCGCGCGCCCGCGCCCGTCGCGCGCCCCAAGCCAAAGCCGACCAAGACCCCCGTCGCGCGCCCGCCAGCGCCGCAGCCGGTCGCACCGCCGAAACCGCGCCCGGGCCCGCCCTCGCTGCGCATGGACCACTCCACCTTCGGCCGCATGAAACGCGGCCGCCTGGTGCCCGAGGCGCGCATCGACCTGCACGGGCTGACGCTGGACGCCGCGCACCCGGCCCTCGTCCGCTTCATCCTGCGCGCGCAATCCGACGGCAAACGGCTGGTGCTGGTCATCACCGGCAAGGGCCGCCCGGGTGACGAGGCCGTGCTCTACCCCACCCCCCGCGGCATCCTCCGCCGCCAGGTGCCCCACTGGCTCGACATTCCGCCACTCGCGCAAGCCGTCCTGCAAGTCACCCCCGCCCATATCCGCCATGGCGGCGACGGGGCGTTCTACGTCTACCTGAAACGCGGGCGATAACCCCCTTGCCCGCCAATCGCAGCCGCCCGTAGGGTGGGCAATCTGCCCACCACCCCGGCCTGCCGCTCGCCCGGCGCTCACCCCAGGCTCGTACCCGCAACACTCCCCGCATACCGCCGGATCCCCATCCAGAGACACACCGTCGTCCCCAGGAAATACCCCGCCACGGCCCCATACTGCGCCTCGATCCCCACCCCCAGGTCGATCAGCGCCCCGGTAATCCCCGGCCCCAGCGCCGACCCCAGCACCATCACCGCCGCCGCCATCGCCTTGATCGCCCCCAGGTGCGCCGTCCCGTAGAACTCGGCCCAGAAGGCGTTCATCAGCGTCGCGTTCGCCCCCGTCGTCATCGCCATCGCCACCAGCCCCGCCGCCACGGCCCCCAGGCTCCCCGCCCCGGCAAAGACCGCAAAGGCCACCACCATCGGCAGCTGGATCCAGGGCATCAGCCGCGCCGTCCCCCAGCGGTCCAGCGCCCAGCCCGACAGGATCATCGCCCCCACCGCCGACAGCGTGTAGACCGGGAACAGCGCCACCAGCGCCACGTGCTCCCACCCCTTCACCGCCGCGAAATGCACCTGGTGAAAGAAGAACGCCGTGCCGAAGGCCGGCGGCCCCAGCAGCGCCGGAACCAGCAGCCAGAACAGCGGATGCCCCAGCGCGGCGCCTCGCGTCCACTGCTCTCCCCGCATCCCGGCCGAGCGTTCCTGCGTCGCCAGGCTCTGCGGTGTCCGCTCGTGCCGCAAGGCCGCCAGCAGCATCGGCACGCCGCACAGCACAACCACCGCCCCGGCAACCCAGAGCCAGCGCCAGTCCACCCGCGCCATCAGCGCCACGAAGGTCAGCGGCAGCACCGCCTCGGCCACCGAGAAGCCCAGCGTCGCGATTGCCAGCGCCCGCCCCCGCGTCGCCACGAACCAGCGGCTCATCGCCACCACCGCGATATGGCTGGTCATCCCCTGTCCGAAGAAACGCAGCGCGAAGATCACCAGCGGCAGCAGCAGGACCGATGTGTTGAACGCCATCGCGAGGCAGGCCAGCGCCAGCCCGACCAGCACGACCGGCCCCAGCCGCCGCACCCGAAAGCGGTCCGTCAGCCCCCCGGCCCAGACCATCAAAACCGCCGAACAGGCCGTCCCCAGCGTATAGATCCCGCCCCACTGCCCGTTGGTCAGGCCGAAATCCTCGCGGATTTCCCCGGCAAAGATCGCGATGAAGAAGGTCTGCCCGAAGCCCGACAGAAAGGTCAGCAGCCCCCCGGCCCCCAGCCAGAGCCCGTTCTGCCGCAGGAACCGCAGCCACTCCACGCTACAGCACGTACCGGCTCAGATCCGCCTTGCCCAGCAATGCGCCCAGGTTCTTCTCGACGAAGGCCGCATCGACAACCACGCTTTCCCCCGACCGGTCCGGCGCGGTGAAGGACAGTTCCTCGAACACCCGCTCCATCACCGTGTAAAGCCGCCGCGCCCCGATGTTCTCGACCGACCGGTTCACCTCGGCCGCGATCCGCGCCAGCGCCGCGATGCCGTCGTCGGTGAAGGAAACCACCACCTCCTCCGTCCCCATCAGCGCCGTATACTGCCGCGTCAGCGCGTTGTCCGTCTCGGTCA
>JAGRMS010000451.1 GCA_020441135.1 Pseudooceanicola sp. | reverse complement strand
TTGCGGGTGATCATCGCGTTCGGGAAGTTCCAGGGCGTGATCGAGGCCGCAACCCCGATCGGCTGCTTGATCACGGTGATCCGCTTGTCGCGCTGGTGGCCCGGAATGGTTTCGCCGTAGACGCGCTTGGCCTCTTCGGCGAAGAACTCCACGAAGGACGCGCCATAGCCGATCTCGCCCACGGCCTCGCCCTTGGGCTTGCCCTGTTCGGCGGTCAGGATGATGCCGAGATCCTCGGCGTTCTCCATCATCAGGTCGTACCACTTGCGCAGGATGTTGGCGCGTTCCTTGCCGGTGTACTTCGCCCAGTCCTTCTGCGCCTTGTAGGCTACGGCGATGGCCTCGGCGGCCTGCGCCCGGCTGACATCGGCCACCTTGGCGATGACGTCGCCCCGGGCGGGGTTGGTCACGGCGAAGGTTCCGTTGTCGCCATCCACCCACTTGCCGCCGATATAGGCGCGCGTCTCCAGCAGCGAGGGGTCGTTCAGAAGCGATTTCAGATCGGTCGTCGCATCGAGCATCCTGGCCTCCTTCGGCATTATCCACTCGCGCCTGCAAACCATTTAGGGCAGGGTTTGTCCAGCAGACTGACCGCGAAAGGATACGCGATGGAGCTGGATGACGCCTATGCCAACGGGAAATACATAGCCGGGGCAGAGGCCTATCCCGAGCGTTGGCGCGCTGCCGCCACCGCCTTTCGCGAGACGCTGTCAGAGGCGGGCCGCGCCGACCTGGACGTGCCATACGGCGACGGGCCGCGGAACCGATTCGACCTGTTCCGGGCCGACGGCGTGGCTGACGGCGTGCTGGTCTTCGTTCACGGCGGCTACTGGCTGAACTTCGACAAGTCGGTCTGGTCGCATCTCGCCGCGGGCGCGCTGGCCTGCGGCTGGTCGGTGGCGATGCCCTCCTACGATCTTTGCCCCGACGTGCGGATCGCCGACATCACCCGGCAGATCGCCCGCGCCGTGACCGTCATCGCCGACAAGGAACCGGGGCTGGTTTCACTGACCGGCCATTCCGCCGGCGGCCACCTCGTCGCGCGGATGCTGGCGCCGGGGATGCTGCCGGCGCAGGTCGCCGGGCGGCTGGCCCAGGTCGTGCCGATCTCGCCGCTCTCCGACCTGCGCCCGCTGCGCCAGACTGCGATGAACGACAAGTTCCGCATGACCGAGGCCGACGCCGAAGCCGAAAGCCCCGTGCTGCAACCGAAGCCCGAGACCCCTGTCACCCTCTGGGTCGGCGCGGATGAACGCCCCGCCTTCCTCGACCAGTCCCGCTGGCTCGCCGCCGCCTGGGACGCGCCCGAGGTCATCGTGCCGGGCAAGCACCATTTCGACGTGATCGACGCACTGGCCGACCCGGACAGCAAGCTGGTCCGCACCCTGACATGCGCCTGATCCTTGCCCTCTGCGCCACCCTGCTTCCCGGATTGGCGGCAGCCCAGACGACGCGCTTCATCTCGCTGCCCGAAGCGCAGAGCATCGACCCAGCGACCCTGACGGACGCCGAACTGCTGGACCTGCTCGACCGGCTGGAACACGGGCGAGCGCCGAAGGTGCGGCGCGTCTCGCTCTTCGGCATTCCGGCCGGGTTCGGCGCGCCGCGCGGGGTCTGGTTCCTCTCGGCCGCCGCCACCAACCGGCGCGACCGCGTCTTTGCCAACGACTGGGACGCCTCCTTTGCCGTCGGTTTCGGTCTTGGCGATCCGGTCAATGGCATCGGCATCACCCCGGTGATCGATTTCACCTCGGTCTCGCCGCATCACTTCGGCGAATCCGGCAAGGTCGGCGTGAAGTTCAGCCGCGAGATGCCCTTCGGCCCCGACTGGCAGGGCGCCATCGGCCTCGACATCGACAACATCGCGACCTGGGGCGATAGTCGCGTGCTGGACGTGGAATGGACCTTCTCCGTTTCCGCCGTCCGCCCCGGCGGGCCCGGCTGGACCTACCCGGTGATGCTGAGCGCAGGCTATGGCAGTGCCATCGACAAGGGCGGCAACGATCCCGGCTGGTTCGCGGGCGCGGGCATCGGGCTGGGCGAGACCTACGGCCTTAGCCTTGGCTGGTATGGCGACGAGGCAATAGGCGCGCTGAACCTCTGGACCGGGCGGAACAGAAACTTGCAGATTTCTTTGGGAATCGGTGATATCACCGACAACGTCAACGGGCGGCGCGTGCTTCTGGCCGCGTCCTTTGCTCGCCCTTTCCGTGCTTCGAACCCATAGAAGGTATGATAACGATGAAACGCCTGCTTGCCCTGACCGCCGCCGCCCTATGCCTCTCGGCCCCCGCCTTTGCCGGGGACAAGCCCGTCATCACCGTGAAGCCGCCCTATTTCGAATACTTCTACGGCACCCACGGTCCGATCCGCTATTACACCCGCGGCAACCTCGGCACGACGGCCTTCGACGGCCCGGTCGCCGCCACCGCAGGTGTCGCGACCCCCGCCGCCGCGCCCGCCGCCACCGGGCAGGCCGTCAACGGCGCCACCCTGACCCGCGTGCAGTCCGACGCCCTTTATGCCCGCCTGCTGGCCGAGGCGAAGAACCGCAAGCTGCGCTGAACGCAACAATCGCTTGCCTGACGGCCCCCTCCGGTGACATCACTGGGGCGGGCAATGGCGATGGCGTCGCCACATCCGCATGGATGCGCCCCCATCCGTCCTGCACGCCGGGACTCTTCCCGCGGATGACGGAAGAGGGCAGGCGCGATCCATGACCCCCCGAAGCCCGCGCTTATGGAGGGTCAAGACATGAACCGCCCGGAATTCTACCGCTTTCACAATGGCGACAAGGTCGCGCTGCCGTTTGGCGACCTGGAATACGCCAGCCGTCTCAAGGGCCTGCGCACCCGCATGGACGAGGCCGGGGCCACCGCCGCCGTTCTGACCTCGATGCACAACATCGCCTATTACTCGGGCTTCCTCTACTGCTCCTTCGGGCGGCCCTACGCGCTGGTGGTGACGGAAACCGAGGCGGTGACGATCAGCGCCGGAATCGACGCCGGCCAGCCCTGGCGGCGCTGCGCCACCGACAACATCACCTACACCGACTGG
>JAGRMS010000059.1 GCA_020441135.1 Pseudooceanicola sp. | reverse complement strand
TGAGCTTGTTGAAGAACCGCTCGACAAGGTTGCGCCGGCGGTAAACGGCCGGGTCTACCGAACGTTGCACCTTTCGGTCGCGTTGGGTGGGGATGTGCCCGCGCCCGCCACACGCTTCGATCAGATCGAGGATGGCCCGGGCATCGTAACCCCGGTCGGCCACGACATCGCCGGGTGCGGGATGGGCCGCCAGGAGGGCCGCGACGGCCGCTTTGTCCGACGCCTGTCCCGGTGAGAGCGTGATCGCCAGCGGCAGCCCGCGATGATCGACCATTGCGTTGATCTTGGTACTCAGTCCGCCACGAGAACGGCCAAGGGTGTGATCCGACCCCCTTTTTGAGCCGCCGCCTGCCGGTGCGCCCGGATGATCGAACTGTCGATGAACTGCATGCTGTCGGGGGATTTTTCCACAAGCGTTTCAAAGACCTGAACCCACACCCCCGCCTTGGCCCAGCGATTGAACCGGTTGCAGACCGTCGTGTAGGGGCCATATCGCTCGGGCAGGTCCCGCCAGGGCGACCCGGTTCTCAGCACCCAGAAAATCCCGTTCAGCACCCGCCGGTCATCCACCCGCGCCATGCCGCGAGGCTCGTCCGGAAGAAGCGGGTGACACAGCCCCCGCTCAAAATCGGCCAGATCCGGGCGCGCCATCGCCGCCTCCATCGCTGGTGGCAGTGAACCGGCAATCACGGCACGCGCGGATCCCCTTTACGGGTCCGCGTCTTGGCGCGGCAAAGATCGCCATCGCGGTTCCGATCGCGCCCGCCAACCGCGCCCGGCAACCGTGCCGGGCAGAATCCAAGACGGCCGATTGTTGCGTGGTTCCCCTCACGCACGTCCAGCCGCAGCCCGGACGTTGCTCGTTGCGAAGCCCGACCGTCGATTGTTACCCAGCGACCGGCGACCGGCGCCAGGCTCCAGGCGGACAAATCCGATGTCGCGGTATTGGCGATTCTTCCGTCAGCGGTGCGCGCCAGGGGCGGCCGCCGCACCCTCGCCGCGTTGCCAACCCGACTCCCATCGGGTACTTTCTTTCGACGCGTCCGCCACGACGAACCGACGTGGCATTCTATTCCGCGATGTGCGGGGGCCAGCATTTTTCCGAGCGGTGGGGTCGTCCCCGTTCCGCTCGTTCCATAAGGCCGAGGTGCAAACGGAAGAACGAAGCGAAGTTTCCCAGGGCGCGGAGTGTGGTCAATCCATGTGTCGTGTATCCGCCATTCCCGCGGACCGCCCTCAAGCGGCCACGTTTGCGGTTGCCCCCTTCAGCGTGCTCTCCCGGTCAACTGGATTGCGCGCGACAGTCTTTGTGGTCCGAAACCGCTGCGCGAGGCCCAAAAGCACCTCCGATCGCGTGCGCAACTGTTCGCTCACTGCCATCGAATCTGCAAAAGCCGCCGCATTTCGTTGCATCGCACTGTCCAGCGTGCCGATGGTCGACGAAATTTCCGAAGTTGTTGCCGCCTGCTCCTGCGCCGCGCTCGAGATTGCCGCGATATGTGACGATATCTCCTGGAAGAATGCAAGGATACCAGATAGCGCGGTTCCCGCCTCCTTGACCTGGACCGCTCCCTTAACAATCTGCTCCCGCGTGGAAGTGATCATCGTGTTGATGTCTTTTGCGGCCTCTGAGGAACGCTGCGCAAGTCCACGCACCTCCGTCGCGACCACCGCGAAACCCTTGCCATGTTCGCCGGCCCGGGCAGCCTCGACTCCGGCATTCAGGGCGAGGAGGTTGGTCTGAAACGCGATGTTCTCGATCAGATCGACGATCTTCGAGATTTCATGTGACGACGATTCGACTTCGGACATGATGAATACGGCCGATTCGACGGACTGACGGGTACCCTCGGCTTCGCCACGAGCATCACTCATGATACGGTCGGTATCACTTGCCGTTTCGGCCGATGCCTTCGCCGAGGCGTCGAGCAAGGCGATTGCTGCCGATGACTCCTCCAACGAAGCCGCGTTACGTTCGGTTCGCCTTGCCAGATCGGTAGCGGAGTTATTGATGTCGAGAGCCGCCGCGTTCACAGAGTTCGCGTTGTCCGCCAGGATGAGGATCAAGTCCGAGATCGATTGGACCGCGGCATTGAAATTGACCCGCAGCTCATCGTAGCCACTTGGAAACTGCGTCGTGATTTCAGCCGTGAGATCACCGGATGCGAGCCGCTGCAGCGCAAGCGCAAGTTCATCGACAACCTTGACCTGTTCTGCGGCGCGGGCATCGCGTTCAAGCTGGTTGGCGCGCTCCATATCCGCTTGGCGCATGGCGTCCTGGTGGTCACGCTGACGCTTTTCGGATTCATGCCGTTCGGCAGTTGCACGCGCTTCATGCTCCAAACGTCGCCGCTCGGCATCGGCTGCCCTTTCGGCTTCGAGCTTGTCTCTTTCCCGTCGCTCTTCCTGCGCCTGCATGGCCTGCCGCTCGACCATCCCGTCCCGGAACACGGCCAGTGCCGAAGCCATGCGGCCAACCTCGCCGCTTGTTCTCCCGAGGCCGGTCACCGGCTCGAGATCGCCCCTGGCAAGTCGTTCCGTCACCGCAGTAACGCGCGCCATGGGCCGGAGAATGTAAAGCCAGCAGATGGTCGGCGCCGCCAGCATGATCGCAATGGCCACGATGCCTATGAGTTGCAAGCGGCCGCCCGCCAGTTGCGTCTGGTCGAGCACATCCCGACCTTCCGCAGCCATCAGCCGCGCTGCCTCCTGACTTTCCGCCCCGGCGAGGGTGGCGACTTCCGCCAGTGTCGCAGCGGCTAGCCGCGACCGGTCGCGCACCAGAGCCGCGGCATCCAGGAACTCGTGACGTGTCCTCAGCAGTCCGCTTTCGGGACTCGCCAGGGATGAGATTTCCCCCAGCAGGGCCGTCAGGTCATTTCCTGTCGTCGAAGCGAGCCGGTCGATCTGATCGGCCGTCTCGGACATGCGGGCCTGGGCACCCTCGAGTTCGGCAGAGGTGTTCGCGTTGGCGCCTTCGAGAGCGGCGACAAACAGCGCGTTCACAGCCGTCTCCACTGCATTGGCCGCACTGATCGCTCCGGCGTCGGTGTCGAGAAGCTTCCGGATTGCAGCCTCGTTCGTCTGGGCGGTGTCTTCGGCACGAAGCGCCAGTTCAAAGCTCAGATCGTCAATCAGACCGCTGAGGATTCCGTCGCTCTTCTGGCGGAGGGCAATGAGCCTCTGCTGCAGGGCGGTGCCGCCATTGCGGCGGCCCGCCATCGACCTGAGGTCTTCGACGACCTCCAGGACAGGACGGAAACTCTCCACCATTGCAACCTGCGACTGCAAATCGGTGGCGGCGCGCTCGAGACGGTTCATGCCCGCTGCAACGACGTCCGCCAGGATTGCCGAAACCGCCTGGTCGCGCGATTCCATGATGGCCAGTGATGTCGCCGCGACCAGATTGATCTCGGCGCGGGCATTCAGCAGGGCTTGCATCATCGGAAAATCCCTGCCGGTCAGGGACGCCAGGGTCTCGCCGACGGTAGTGATCGTTTCCTCTCCGGCCAGGGTCAGATCAAACTGTGCGTTGTCGCTCTTTTCGGTCAGGCGCCGTCGCGTCTGTTCTTCAAGCCCCATGAAATTCTTGAACCGGTCATTCATGCTTCGGCGCGCGGCGAACTGGCTGACCATCGCTTCGCGCATGAGGCCGATGTTCTGCTTGAGACCTGAAATCGCATGCTCGATCTGGTTTCGCGAGGCTGGACCCAGCTGTACGACTCTTGCCTCGAGCGAGGCCAGCTCCGAGGCGAACTCTTCCCCGCGACCAAAGAGTTCCTCTTGATCGCGGGCATTGGTGATCGAAACCAGCGACGCCCTCACCCGATCGCTTCTTTCGATGACGTCCTTGCTGGTCTGCATCGTCGGCAATTGCACTTCGATCAGCGTGTCAACGGAGTCGGCGAGAGTGGAAAAGACCATGATCGCCACAGCCAGAGACGCTGCCGTGGTTGCACCCATGGCGATCAGGATTGCGGTAAACTTGAAGGCGATGCTGCCAAGGAACCGAAGGCGAGGTCTTTTGGACATGGTGGTTTCCATGAGATTGCCGGGTGATGTCGACCGGGGGCGATATGGCCAGGTGGCCGCCCGGGAAGAGCGGCCACAATGGATCCGCCTAGCGGCTTGCGTGCTTCTCGCTTGCCGTAACGGTTTCGAAGTGGCCGTCCGCGGTAATCCGCGTCAGGAAAACGGTGTCCAACCCCTGGTTGTCGCCGGGCCCGTAGGTGAAGGCCAGGCCGCCGATGTCGAACGACCCGAGCGAGGCCAGCGCCGCACCAAAGGATGCGCGGGTCAGGCCCGGCCCTGCGGCCTCAAGAGCCCGCAGGGCGACCCGTCCGACGAGATACCCTTCCAGGGTCACGAAGTTGGGCACCGATGCGGCGTCAAGCGCAGTCATTGCCGCCTGATACTCCGCGACGACCGGCAGCGATGCATCCCACGGGAAGGGCACGACCTGGCTGATGATCACCCCGGTGCCGTCGGGCCCCAGCTCCTCTGCCAGCGCGTCCGATCCAACGAACGAAATGTTGACGAAGGTCGGCTCGAATTTCAGCTTGCGCGACAGGCGGATGAACTCGGCGATCGGCTTGTAGGCGCCAACCATCACCACGGCCTGCGGTTGAGCCTTGCGGATTTCCAGCAGGGCGGACTTCACCGCCACGGTGTTGCGGGTATAGGTGCCCTCGGCCGCAAGCGTCATTCCGCGCTTTTCCAGCGCCGCGGTGACGCCGGCCAGGCCGACGCGCCCGAATCCGTCGTCCTGGTAGAGGATCGCGATCGACTCCATCCCGAGTTCATCGACCAGGTGGGCGATCCAGGCCTCGGTTTCGGCCCCGTAGCTGGCGCGGATGTTGAGCACGTTGGTCAGGGACGGATCCCGCAGGAAACCCGCGCCGGTGAACGGCCCGATAAACGGCATCCCCGCCTCGGTCGTCACCGGCTGCGTCGCCTGGCTGGTCGGTGTGCCGACCGGGCCGATGAAGCCGATATGGTTGTCGCCCGCGATCACCCCGCGCACATGGGCCACCGACTTGTCCGGCTCGTAGCCATCGTCGAAGCTTTCCAGACCGACGGTGCGCCCGTGGATGCCCCCCGCCCGGTTCGCCTCGGCAAAGGCGGCAAGGATGCCCGCGCGCATCCCCGTTCCCAGCGCCCCCGCCGGTCCGTCCAGCGCGGCCACCTGCGCGAATTGAACCCGCGTCGATTCCACGCCTTCGACGGCGAATACCGGCAATGACAGGGCAAGAACGGTTGCCGGGATAGCGAACAGTTCGATCAGTTTCATCCGGATGCTCCTTGAGACAGTATCCCGCCCAGACCTAGCACCCCAGAGGTTAAGCCTTCGTTGGCGGCGTCCCGATTGACGGTTCACAGCCGGGCGAAACCACCTTAGAAATCTGTCGAAACCTTCGCGGAATGCCATGCTTCACAAGTCCTTCTTCGAACCGCAGCGCGACGAGACCGTGGGCGAATCGGCCTACCGGCGGATCAAGTCCGACATCATCCGCGGCTCGCTGAAGCCCGGGCAGAAGCTCAAGGTGGACCGGCTGAAGGAAGGCTACGGGATCAGCGCCAGCACCGTGCGCGAGATCCTGACGCGGCTCTGGGTCGAGGAATTCGTCATCGCCGAGGGCCAGCGGGGCTTCGAGGTGGCGCCGGTCTCGCAGGCGGGCCTGCGCGATGTCGGGGGGCTGCGGCTGCTGCTGGAAACCCAGGCGCTGCGCCAGTCCATCGCCATCGGCGACCTGCGCTGGGAATCCGAGGTGGTGCGCGCGCATTACATGCTGACCATGGTCGAGGAGAGCATCGTCGCGGGCGATTTGTCCAAGGTCAACGCCTGGGTGCAGCAGGACTGGGAGTTCCACTCGGCCACCATATCCGCCTGCGCCTCGCCCGCCCTGATGGCGGCGCATTCCGGCGCCTTCGACCGCTTCATCCGATACCACATGCTGGTGCTCGATTTCCGCGGCCGCCCGGCGGCGGACGAACATGCGCGCCTGCGCGACCTCGTCATCGCGCGCAAGGCGGACGAGGCGGTGGACCTGCTGCAACGCCACGTCCAGGCGGGGATGGACCACATCCTGGGGACGGGGCGTATCCCGGTCTAGGCGTCGATCATTTCCTTGATCGCATGTAGCGCGTGGACATAGCCGCGCGCGCCCAGCCCCGCGATCACGGCCGTCGCTACCGGGGACATGTAGCTGTGATGATACATCTGTTCCCGGCGGTGGATGTTCGAGATATGCAGCTCGATCAGCGGGCGGGGGAACATCTTCAGCGCGTCCATGATCGCCATCGAGGTGAAGGTGAAGGCCGCCGGGTTGATGATCAGCCCCGCCGCGGTATCCGTCGCCTCGTGGATCCAGTCGATCAGCTGCGCTTCGGAGTTGCTCTGGCGGAACTCCAGCGGCGTATCGCCCGCCGCCGCGCGGCACATCGCCTCGATTTCGGCCAGCGTGGTGCGGCCATAGACCTCGGGCTCTCGCGTGCCGAGGCGGTTCAGGTTGGGGCCGTTCAGAATGTAGATGGTCATGATCGGTATCCGAAGAGGTCAGGCAGCCAGAGCACGAGCTCTGGCACAAGGGTGATGAGAAGCAGCGCCGCCAGCATGACGGCGAGGAAGGGCAGCACCTCGGCGACGATTGCCCGCAGCGGCTGGCCCGCGATATTGGTCATGACGAACAGCAACAGGCCATAGGGCGGCGTAATCAGCCCGATCATGATGTTGACGACGCAGACCACGCCGAAATGCACCAGGTCGATGCCAAGCGCCTGCGCGGTCGGGATGAACACCGGCACGATCACCAGCAGGATCGTCGTGCCCTCCAGCAGACAGCCCAGCACCAGCAGGATGGCGTTCACCATCAGCAGGAACTGCACCGGCGACAGGTCGAAGCCCGAAAGGAACCGGCTGAGCGTGGTGGGGATGTTCTCCACCGTCACCACGTAGTTGAACACCAGCGCCCCGGCGATCAGCATCCCGATGGAGGCGGTGGTCCGCCCGCTCGACAGCAGCGAGTCGTAGAGCGTTTTCAATGACACGCTGCGATACAGCAGCGCCGAGGCCGCCAGCGCATAGAAGGCCGCCACCGCCGCCGCCTCGGTCGGGGTGGTCACGCCGCCGTAGATGCCGCCCAGCAGCACCACCGGCATCAGCAGCGCGGGCAGGGCGATCAGCGTGATCCGGGGGATCTCGCGCAGGGGCACTGGCGCTTCCACCGGGAACCGGCGCCGCTTCGCCGCCGTCAGAATGATCCCCGCCTGCGCCGCGCCCATCAGCAAACCGGGCACGACGCCGGCCAGGAACAGGTAGCCGATCGAGGCATCCGAGACCAACGCATAGATTACCATCGGGATCGACGGCGGGATGATCGGCCCGATCACCGCCGAGGCGGCGGTCAGCGCGCCCGCGAAGGCCGGGGGATACTTGCCGCCCTCGGTCATCATCCGCTGCATCATCTTGCCGGTCCCCGCCGCATCGGCGATGGCCGAACCCGACATGCCCGCGAAGATGATCGATTGCGCCACGTTGACCAATGCCAGCCCGCCGGGGAACCGCCCGACGATGGCGTTGCAGAACCCCAGCAGCCGCAGCGTCAGCGACCCAGCGTTCATCAGCTCCGCCGCGAGGATGAACAGCGGTACCGCCAGCAGGATGTAGCTCGAGAACATGCCGTTCAGCAGCTGTTCCGCCGCCGTGCCCATGTCCAGCCCCGCCAGCATCAGGTAAAGGATCGACGAGGCGATCATCGCGTGGCCGATGGGCAGGCCGAGGATGCTCAGCAGCAGGATCGACACCACGCAGGCGGCAAAGGGGTCCATCAGCCACCCCCGCGCGTGTCGCGGCCCCGCAGGGTGCCAACCGCGATCCAGAGGTAGCGCAGGATCACCGCGACCGAAAAGACGATGTAGATCGAGAACAGGTGGTCGAACCGGATATCCAGGTAGGACGTCTTCTCGATCTTCATGAAGGTCACATAGTCCCAGGCAGCGGGCAGCGCCGTGCCGTAAAGCGCCAGCAGCGCCACGGCGCTGGCCAGCGTCATCACCCGCCGCACCCGGCGCGAGGCGATGCCGAAAAGCACATCGAACCGGATTTCCTCATCCTCGCGCAGCACGAAGGCCGCGCCCCAGAGCACCAGCCACAGCCACATCACGACGGTCAGCTCGGACGGCCCGCCTACGGGCATGTTAAGGAGATAGCGGAACCCAACCTGCACCAGGAAGGCGACGAACATCACCGCCACCATCAGCGCCAGCAGGTTCTCGGCGCGCCGGTGCAGCCAGCGCCCGATCCGGCCAATCTTGGTCATGATCGCCTCGGAGAGGGGTCCACGCGGACCGAAACCCGCGTGGACAGTTGGGTCAGAGCGCGTTGATCCGGTCAAGCATCCCGGCCGGCCAGTCCTTCGACAGGTCCGAGTTCAGGTACTTGTCCTGCGCGAACGTGCGGAAGGCATCGACGTCAGGCGTGGTGATCTGCATCCCCTTGCCCTTGAAGAACTCCACCAGCTCGGCCTCGCGTGTCAGGTGCTGCTCGGTCGACCAGGCGATGGCCTCGTCCGCCGCCTTCTGGAACGCCGCCTGCCTGTCGGCATCCATCGAGTCCCACACCCTCTTCGACACCACCAGCAGGTCGTATCCCACCAGGTGCGAGGTCATCACGGTCTGCTTCTCGACCTCGTAGAACTTCATGTTCTCGACGTTCGGCAGCGGATTGTCCTGCCCGTCGATCGCCCCGGTCTGAAGCCCCGTATAGACCTCGGCATAGGCCATCGGCGTCGGGTTCGCCCCCAGCGCCTCGCCCAGGAACTGCCAGGCGTCGCCCCCCGGCATCCGCAGCTTGATCCCGGCCATGTCGGCAGGGGTCGTGATCTTCTTGTCGGTGCGCAGGCCGACCTGCCGCGTGCCGAAATAGGTCGCGCCCAGGATATGGATGCCCAGCTGGTCCTCGGCCATCTGCTTCATCTCGGCACCCGCGTCCGAGGCCCAGAAGGTCTTGAGGTGCTCGGCATCCCGGAACAGGTAGGCCGAGGTCAGGATCGAAAACGCCGGGATCTGCTTGGACACATCCTGCGGCGCGATATTGCCCATCTCGAGGTTGCCGCGCTGGAGCGCGACCAGCTCGGTGCCCTGCTTGAACAGCGTGCCGCCGTAATAGGGCTTGAGGTCGAACGCTTCGCCAACCGCCGCGCCGAACTGCTGCATCATCTCGGCGCGGATGTCCTTTTCAGAGAAGACCGCCGAGAACCGCAGCTCGATCTTGTCCTGCGCCAGCGTCACGGTGGGCAGCCCGGCGGCGAAAATCGCCCCGCCCAGCAGCCCCAGCGCGGTGCGGCGGGTGGCCTTGGTCATCTTCATGGTTCCCTCCATAAGATGATTCCAAAAATATCAGATGATTTTTGTTTTGAGCGATAAACGTCATAATGTCAAATGACACCGGCCCGCGGGGCGGCGCGGGCAGGGCATACCGTCAGGGAATGGAACTCAGACCTGCGCGCCGTCGCGTTCGCGCATGATCTCGACCTTGCGCGCGAAGGCCCGCGAAAGGTGTTTCTTCATCGCATAGGAGGCTTCCAGCACCTCGCCCCGCTGCAACAGGTCCAGGATCGCAAGGTGCTGCGTACACTGCTCGACAAACCGCCGCACCTCGCCCGAGGCGCGGTATTCGAACAGCCGCCGCATCCGGTTGGTGCGCACCAGCGCGGCATGAAAGTTCGGGTTGTTCGAAAACTTGATGAGCTCTTCATGGAAATGCGCGCCCGCGCCCAAGAGCTGCTCGACCGGCAGATGCGCGATGTCGTGGTCCAGCATCCGCTGTTGCGCGGCGCGCAATTCCTCGACCTTGGCCGTGACCACCGCGTAATCCGGCGCCAGCATCGCCGCCGGTTCGATCACCATGCGGAACTCGTAGATCTGCCGGAACGCCTCGGGCGACTTTGCCACCGCCAGCAGGCGCCAGCCATAACCCGGCTTGCGCTCGGCCCAGCCTTCGCGCTGGGCGCGCGACAGGATGTCCTGCGCCTGCACCTTGGTCAGCCCGTAACGGTCGCGCACCGCCTGCTCGGTCACGTCCTCGGGCAGCAGGTCGCGCCGCCAGTCCTCGGCCATGCGCTGATAGGGCCCGTCGCGTTCCGCCAGCAGCGTCGGCTCGGCCACGGCCAGCGCGGTATCGGCCTGCGCACTGACATAGAACCCCCGGTTCAGCCGCTGTTCGACCAGCCGGGCCTTTTCAAGGATCCGCAGCGCCTCGCGGATGGGCGAGCGTGACACGCCATGCGCATCCGCCAGCGCCTGAGCGCCCAGGTGGTCGCCCGGCCGCAACTCGCGTACAGCGATCCGGCGCGACACTTCCCGCGCGATGGCATCGGCAAGCTGGCTGGACTTCATGCAAGGACTCCCGGGCGATGCGTCATGCAAAAGACTGGTGATTCCGGTGTTAAAATGCAAACTCGCCCGATGTCGAGAGCCTTGGGTCGTCCGCGGCCCGAGGACGGAACCTGAGCCCATCGTTCAGATTTAATTTGCCCCAAATCGCGGCAAAGCCCTATTGTATTGCCGTCGGCACCTTCGGGTGCGCCATTTCCGGTATCCCCGCACCCCGGCAGGGCGCGGCATTGATCAAAGGTGTTTGCCCATGTGTTTTGTCTGCGCCCAGATGCGCCCTTTCGATGATGAGTGTGTGTACGACCAGTTCGCGCCCAATGCGGACCCGGCCAACACCTATGTCTGGAACGAAGGCTTTTTCGACGGCCCGAACGGCCCGCACAGCAGCTTCAGTTCGGGGATCATGACGGTCAACTCGTCCTACAACGGCTCGATCGGCTACTTCGGCGACAGCGACTGGATCCGCATCGATTTCCAGCAGGGCAAGACCTACACGATCCAGATGTACTCGGTGTACATGGAAAGCTTCCTGGCGCTGGCCGACAACACCGGCAACGTCCTGACGAACGACAATTTCGAGATCAAGAGCTACCTCGGCTACAACTACTACGTCGCCGAATTGACCGTGACGGCCTCACGCACCGGAACATACTACGTCATTGCCGAGGAATCCGGCCATAACGGCACCGGCGGTTATACCGTCGACGTGACCGAGACGGTGACACAGCCCACCACGCCCACCGTCTGGACCTACGACCAGATCGCGCACCGCCTGACCGACAGCGGCTGGGCCTTCTTCAACGGCGTCCGCCGCGAGTGGGACAAGAAGACGATCACCTTCAACGACAGCGGACTGAACGCGACCGCGCAGAAACTGGTCGATCACGCCTTCGACGCCTGGGAGAAGATCACCGGCCTGACCTTCACCCGGACCGCCGGCATCGCCGACATCGTGATCGACGACAACGACCCGGACAAGGCCTACGCCAACTCCACGATCAAGACCAACGGGTCGATCGGGTCGGCCAACATCAACATTTCGCCCGGTTTCGGCGGCATCGGCGCGGGGACGCTCGACAGCTACGAATTCCAGACCTTCATCCACGAGATCGGACACGCCATCGGCCTCGCCCACGCGGGCGACTACAACGCCGGTTCCGGCGGGCCGACGACCTATCCCGACAGCGTCCAGTTCAAGAACGACAGCTGGAACGCGACGATCATGTCCTACATCAACCAGCGCATGAACACCGAGGACGGGGCCGACTATGCCCTGATCATGACGCCGATGATCGGCGACATCGTCGCCGTCCACGACCTCTACGGCGTCCCGGTCAGCGCCTACAACGGCAACACCCGCTACGGCTTCAATTCGAACACCGGCGACTACATGGACCTGGTGTTCGACGCGCTTGTGAAGAAGGACTTTTCCTCGCCGCTGATCGACGGCGGACGGACGTTGTCCTTCACGCTCTGGGACACCGGCGGGCGCGACGTGGTCGACTTCCGCACCGACAAGGTGAAGCAGGTCATCAACCTCGGGTTCGAGAGTCAATCGACCATCTACGGCGTTGCCGGCTCCATGATGATCGGCCGCGACACGGTGATCGAGAACGTCGTCGCCGGGCGCAAGGCCGACAAGGTGACGGGCAACGCGGCGGGCAACGTGCTGGATGGGAGGAACGGCAACGACGTCCTCAAGGGTCTGGCCGGCAAGGATGTGCTGAAAGGCGGCAACGGGGCCGACAAGATGTTTGGCGGCGTTGGCAATGACACGCTGAACGGAGGCACCGGCAACGACATCCTGACGGGCCAGAAGGGCAAGGACACCTTTGTCTTCGCAAAGAACTTCGACAAGGACACCATCACCGACTTCCGCAACAACCAGGACACCCTGCGGCTAGACGACAACCTCTGGACCGGGACCAAGACCAAGGCGCAGGTCATCAGCCAGTTCGGCGACATGGTCGGGGGCAATGCCGTCTTCGATTTCGGCGGCGGCGACGTCCTGACCATCAAGGGGTTCAACCTGAACCAGCTCGCCGACGACCTGGTCATCGTCTAGGCCCGGATTTTCAGACGATCCATCATGCCGCGCCTCGGCGCGGCATTGATCCGGACGCGGGCATCGCGGACCCTCTGGCGAAAGCAGCAAGGCCCGTCGCATGGAACCAGACCCGCAGCACCCCGCCCTCAGCCTGACCCGCGCGCTGGAACGGCCCGCGCAGACGCTGGCGATGGTCGCCCAGATGCTGGTGGGCCTCGGGCTTTTCGTGGCGCTGGTGCTCAAGGTCTACATGCTGATCTTCTCCGACCACGTCTGCGAACCCGACAGCCAGACGCTTGGCAACATGATCCGCTGCACGCCGCTTCTGGCGCTGATCGCGCACAGCCTCATTCTGGTGGCCGGAGTCCGGCTCGCCGCCCTGATGTTCTCGCCGCCGCCCGTCCGGCTTCTTGGGCCTTTGCTGCCGGCGGTGTCCGGCGTCGTCCTGCTGGCGCTCTCGAGCCTTACGCTCGCCGCCGAATGGCAGGCTGCGCTGATCCTTGGCGTTCTCTTCGCCGGTCTCGGCGCGCTGGCGGCGGCGCAGCGGTTCTGGCGCTAAGTGTCGCCGTAGGGCGGGGTTCACCCCGCCGCCCCGAAATCCGTTTCCGGCCCCAGCCCCGCCGAGATCGACCGCGTCGCCGCCAGCAGCGGCTCGCGATACATCTCGATCACCTTCTCGAAGCGCAGCGCGCTGGTGGTCCAGATGATCGTCATGCAGGCGATCACCTGATCGCGGTGAAAGATCGGGGCCGAGATGCTGCACGTCCCCTTGCGGTAGTTGTCGCGCCGGAACCCCACCCCCAGTGCGCGGGTCTGTTCCAGGATCATGTCCAGCGGCCCCTCGGGCAGGATCACCGGATCGGCCAGCCCCAGTTCGGCCTTCAACCCCGCCAGCGTATGCGCGCGCTCCACCTCGCCCGAAAAGGCCAGGTAGGCCCGCCCGCTCGACACCTCCAGCACCGGCATCTCCAGTCCGACCATCCCGTGGTCGATCGAATAGGGGCTGATATTGTGGGTCGATTCGCGGATGTGCATCCGGTAGTTGCGATAGGTCACCAAGTCGATGGGCCAGAGGATCTCGCGCCCCAGCCGCACCATCTCGGGCACCGCGTTGCGCAGCACCCAGTCCTCTTCCCGGAAACCCGAACTCAGCGACCTCGCGTGCAGCGTCACCCGCCACTTGTCGGTGGAGTGATCGCGCGAGACGAAGCGCAGCGACTCCAGCGTTTCCAGCAGGCGATAGACCGTCGGGCGCGGAATATCCGTTTCGCGCGCGATTTCCCCGGCCTTCAGGCCGTTGCGCTTGTTGATCACCTGGAGCACCTGAAGGCCCCGGTGCAGGGACCGGACGGAATCGAATGCGGACATGGTGTCCTCCTGTCGGACACCGGGGCGAAAGGCCATTGACCGCCCCGATCTGTCCACCTGGCGGACAAATGCCGCGCTTGACAAGCCCCCGCCGCCGGGTCGCCCTATCCTGCATGGGAACAGAGGAGGCAGCCCCATGAGTCTCACGGCGCTCGGCTACATCGGCATCCGCTCGGCCCGGTCGGCGGACTGGTCCGGTTTTGCCACCGGCCTGCTCGGAATGCAGAAGGTTGACGGCACGCGCGGGTCCAGCGCCTTCCGCATGGACGACCGCAGGCAGCGCCTGCTGGTCACGGACGAGGGCGACGAGGGCCTCGACTTCCTCGGCTGGGAGGTCGCGGACCGCGCCGAACTCGACCGTCTCGCCGCCCGGCTGGAAAACGCCGGGGTCCGGGTGACGCTCGAACCCGCCACGCTGGCGGCGCAGCGTCTGGTGGGCCGGCTCATCTCTTTTCACGACCCCGACGGCAACCGGATCGAGGTCTTCTGCGACCCCGAGGTGACAAGTGACCCCTTCACCCCCGGCCGCCCGATCTCGGGCTTCAAGACCGGCCCCCTCGGCATGGGCCACGCCGTGCTGCACGTCGAACACATCGACCGCCTGCTGCCCTTCTACCGCGACCTGCTGGGGTTCCACGTCACCGACTACGGGCTGACGCCTTATCCGCTCTACTTCTTCCACCTGAACGGGCGGCATCACTCCTTTGCCATGGTCGGCAGCGGGCGGCGCGGGCTGCACCACTTCATGGTCGAGCTGCTCTCGCTCGACGACGTCGGGCAGGGGTACGATCTGGCGCAACAGGACGAAGGCCGCCTCGCCTATACCCTCGGGCGTCACTCCAACGACCACATGACCAGCTTCTACGCCAATTCGCCCTCTGGCTTCTTCGTCGAATACGGCTGGGGCGCGCGCGAGGTCGATCCCGCCACCTGGCAGCCGCACGAGACCTTCGACGGGCCCAGCTTCTGGGGGCACGAGCGGGTCCACCTGCCCGAGGACTCCGTCGCCCGCCAGCGGATGCGCGAGATGCGCCTCGACGCGGCGGCGCGCGGGCTGCGGGCGCCCGATCCGGTCAGCAACTGCGCCTGGCTCGACGCGGTGATCCGGGCGGAATGATGGACCGCTTCCGGCAGGTCGTGATCGCCGGTCCGGGCGGGCCGGAAACGCTTGTCCTGACCGACCGCGCGATGCTGCGCCCGGACGCGGGCCAACTCCTGATCCGCGTCACCGCCGCCGGGGTGAACCGCCACGACGTGAACCAGAGACAGGCCGGGCACCACCACGACGGCAACCCCGTCCCGGGGCTCGAGGTCGCCGGGACCGTCGCCAAGGTGGGCGAGGGCGTCACCGGCTGGGCCAAGGGCGATCCCGTCATGGCGCTGGTGCAGGGCGGCGGCTATGCCGAATACGCGCTTGCCGACGCCCGCGTATCGCTCTCGCCGCCTGCCCACCTGGCGCTGCAAGAGGCCGCTGCCCTGCCCGAGGCCCTCTTCACCACCGCCTGGAACTTCTTCCACCTGATGCGCCTGCAACCGGGCGAGACCGCCCTGGTCCACGGTGGCACCAGCGGCGTCGGCCACCTTGCCTTGCAACTGCTTTCAGCCCTTGGCCACACCGTCTACGCCACCGCCGGAACTCCGGCCAAATGCGCCGCCGCCCGCGATTTCGGCGCGGCGCGGGCCTTCGACTACCACGCGCCCAACCTCGCGCAGCTGGTCATCGAGGCGACCGGGGGCAGGGGCGTCGACACCCTGCTCGACATGTCCGCCGGGGCGCATCTGGAGGCTGACCTCGCCATGATGGCGCCCGGAGGCCGCATCGCCCACCTCGCTCCGGGCAAGGGCACCGTGCTGCCTGTGCCCCTCCGCCTGCTGATGGAAAAGCGCATCGCCATCACCGGCTCGCTCCTCCGCCCGCTCGCCCCCGCGCTCAAGGCGCAGGTGGCGGAAACGCTCCGCGAACTCCTCGCGAAGGTCGGCCGCACCCTCCGCCCCCACATCGCCGCCACATACGCTCTCGACAACGCCGCCAAGGCCCACCGCGCCATGGAACGCGGCGCGCACGTCGGCAAGATCCTCCTGATACCCTAGGCGTCCGCCAGCCGGACACAGCCGCCGCAACCCCTCCAACCCGGACCCGCGCGGGGTAGGGACGCCCTTGAACCAGACAAGGGACAGACCATGCGCATCGCCTCCTTCCTCACCCCCGACAACCGCCCCGCCTTCGGTCCCGTCCGTGACGGGCAGGTGCAGGCCGTCACCAACCACCCCGACCTGCGCGCCGCGCTCGCCGCCGGGGGCGAGTTCGAGACCGGCCCGGCCTACGACCTGAGCGACATCACCCTGCTGCCGCCCGTGACAAACCCCGACAAGATCATCTGCATCGGCCTCAACTACCTGACCCACATCAAGGAAACCGGCCGCGACCGTCCCAGCCACCCGCCGATCTTCACCCGCTACCCCTCGTCGCTGACCGGCCACGGCCAGCCCCTGGTCCGCCCCGCCATCTCGGACTGGTTTGACTTCGAGGGCGAACTCGCCGTCATCATCGGCGCCTCCGGCCGCAACATCGCCGAAGCAGACGCCATGCAGCACGTCGCCGGCTACACCTGCTTCAACGACGGCTCCATCCGCGACTTCCAGCGCCACACCTCGCAGTTCTGGCCAGGCAAGAACTTCGACGCCTCCGGCTCCATGGGCCCCTGGCTGGTCACGGCGGACGAGATCCCGGACCCCACCACCCTCACCATGGAAACCCGCCTCAACGGCGCGGTCATGCAATCCACCCCGATCTCCGACCTCGCCTTCACCATCCCGCAGCTGATCGCCTACGTCTCGACGATCACCCGCCTGCTTCCCGGCGACGTCATCGCCACCGGCACCCCCGGCGGCGTCGGGCTGTTCCGCGAGCCGAAGTTGTTCATGCAACCCGGCGACACCATCGAGGTCGAAATCCCCGGCATTGGCACCCTGACGAACCCGGTCGCAGCCGAAGCCTGACGTTCACCCAGCGGACGGGCGCCTATCGCGGCCTTGCGATTGCGCCCGATCCGCTTTTCATGGGGACGGGAGGAACGACCATGCTGGACACCGCGCGGCGGGAACCGCAATACGACGCCGATCTCTACAGCGACGCGGCGATCCTCGACCCCTATCTGCACTACAAGCGCATCCGCGACCTCGGCCCGGCGGTCTGGCTGCCGAAAAGCGGCCTCTGGGCCATCGGCCGCCACGCCGACGTCAAGGCCGCGCTGGCCGCCCATGACGTGCTGATCTCCGGCAAGGGCGTTGCCGCGACCGAGCGGCTGAACAACCTGCCCACCAATAACATCCTCGCCACCGACGAACCCCGCCACGGCGCAATCCGCAAGGTCATCGCCGCCCCGGTGATGCCGCGCGGCCTGAACGAGATCCGCGCCCGCATCGAAGCCGCCGCCGACGACCTCATCGCCGGGCTGGTCGAATGCCGCGACTTCGACGGCATGACCGACCTCGCCCAGTTCCTGCCGCTGACCATCGTGTCCGACCTGCTCGGCCTGCCCGAATCCGGCCGCCAGAAGATGCTGCGCTGGGGCGCCGCCACCTTCAACGCGCTGGGCGGCCAGAACGACCGCTACGAATCCGCCTTCCCCATCGTGATCGAACTGCGCGAATTCTGCGACCGCGGCGCGACCCGCGACGTGGTGCGCCCCGGCAGCTGGGTCGCGGGCCTCTATGACGCCGCCGACGCGGGCCAGATCGACGCCGCGTTGATCCCGCAATACACCCGCGACTACATCGCCCCCAGCCTTGACACCACGATCTTCGCCACCGGCCACCTGCTGCACGGCCTCGGGCGCAACCCCGACCAGTGGCAGGCGCTGCGCGACAACCCGTCCCTCATCGGCAACGCCATCAACGAGGCCGTGCGCCACGAATCCCCGATCCGTGGCTTTACCCGCTACGCCGCCCGCGACTACGACGTCGACGGCACCGTGATCCCGCAGGGCGACCGCGCGCTGATCCTCTACGCCTCGGCCAACCGCGACGAGCGCCGCTGGCCCGACGCCGACCGCTTCGATGTGACCCGCGTGCTGACCGATCACGTCGGCTTCGGCCACGGCGTGCATCAATGCATGGGGATGCAGCTTGCGAGGCTCGAGATGAAGGCGCTGCTGACCGCGATGGTCGCCCGCGTCGCCCGGATCGAGGTGGGAGAGCCGGAGTTCGAGCTGAACAACGTCCTGCGTGGCTTTTCCGGCTTGCCGGTGCGCTTCACAGCCTGACCGTCACCCACATCGGCAGGTGGTCCGAGGCGACGTGGGCGGGCCGCCGCGTCTCGATCCCGCTTTCCACCACCTTCACCCGCGCCCCGCTGGCGAAGCGGTCCAGCCGTGCGACGGGCCGGATCGCCGGAAAGCTCGGGCCCGGCGCGGTGACGTCCAGGTGCCCGGCCCAGGGTTCGAACCCGCCATTCGCCGACCACTCGTTGAAATCGCCGACCACCAGCGTCCGCTCGGCACGATCGCCCAGCCGATGCAGGATTGCCGCCATCTGCAACTTGCGCCAGCGCCGCAACAGGCCCAGGTGCGTGCCCACGATGGTCAGCCCCCTGACCTTCACCGCCACCGCCCCGCGCGGCTCCAGCCCCGGCAGGTCGAAGCGGGCAGGGGCCTCGACCTTCAGCCCCTTGCGCACCAGCACGGCGTTGCCATGCCAGCCGATGCTCACATCGGTCTCGGCAAGGTCCGCGATCTCGTAATCCGTCTCCTGCGCGATCAGGAAGCGCGGCAGCGCCGTGGGACGCGCGCCCAGCCGCAGGTCGGCCTCCTGCAACACCGCCACATCCGCCCCGATGGCGTTCAGCACATCCAGGATGCGGTCCGGCCGCCGCAGCCGGTCGAAGCCAACGGCCTTGTGGATGTTGTAACTCGCGACCTTCAGCGTCATCACAGGATCGGCGCGAAAAGCCGGGCCAGCGGCGCGCCGAAGCGGATCGCCAGCCGCTGCTGCCGCAATGTCCGCTCCAGCGGCACGCTGCGCGCCAGGTCCGCCTCCAGCATCGCCGCCACCTCTCCGGCGAACCCCTCGTCATGGACCACCGCCATGCTTTCAAAGTTCAGCCGGAACGACCGGTTGTCCAGGTTGGCGGTGCCGACGCAGGCGACGTCGTCGTCGATCAGCACGACCTTCTGATGCATGAAGCCCTCTTTGTAGCGCCAGACCCTGGCCCCCGCCCTGCGAAGGACGTCGAAATAGCTGAACGCGGCCAACCAGGGGAGCCGGTGGTCCGACCGATCCGGCACGATCAGCCGCACATCCACCCCGCGCAGCGCCGCCGCCGTCAGCGCCGAGGACACATCGGCATCCGGGACGAAATAGGGGCTGGCCAGCCACAGCCGCTTCTGCGCCAGCGCCGCCGCCAGCACGAAGAACAAGGCGCCGCTGTCCAACTCGTCAGCGGGCCCCATCGAGGCGACCAGCGCCGCGACATCGCGCGCCAGCGGCTCGGGGTTCCAGACCATCAGCCCGTTCAGCGCCTCACCCGTGGCCCAGTGCCAGTCCTCGGCAAACCCGCGCTGCAACTGGGCGACCACCGGCCCGCGCAGCCGCAGGTGGGTGTCGCGCCAGTGATCGAACAGCTTGCCCTTGCCAAGATAGTCGTCCGCCGCGTTGTGCCCGCCCAGGAACCCGGTCTGTCCGTCGATCACCACCACCTTGCGGTGGTTGCGGAAGTTGATCTGCATCCGCCACGGCGGCCAGATCGCCAGCGATGGCGCGGCGACTTTCACACCCGCGACCTCCAGGCGCTCCAGGTAGGCCCGCCCCAGCGCGTAGCTGCCCACCGAGTCGTACAGCACCCGAACCTCGACCCCGCGCCGCGCCGCCGCGATCAGGCGTCCGGCAAGAGCGGTGCCGAGGGTGTCGTCCGCGATCTCGTAGAATTGCAGGCAGATATACCGCTCCGCCCCGTCCAGCGCCGCCATGATGGCATCGAAGGTCGCCTCGCCGTCCACCAGCAGGTCCACCTCGTTGCCCACCGTCACCGGCAAACCGCTCAGCCGCTCGAAGGCGTGCAGCCTCGGATGCCAGGCCGCCGCGCGGCACAGCCCCGGCGCGTCGCCCGCCATCGATTCCGCCGCGATCCGGCTCACTTGCCGCTTGTCCGCGTTGCGCCGGAAGCGGTTGCGCCCGATCAGCAGGAAGGCCGGCACCGCCACCCAGGGCGCGGCGATCAGGAAGACCACCCAGCCCACCGCCCCTTGCGGCGTCTTCGCCCGGATGATCGCCCGGTAGACGCACCAGCCGATGATCAGGACCGCGGCAGCGCCCGCGAAAACGGACCAGGACGGTATCATGGCCTCCTCAGCTCCACGGCCCGCGCGCCGCGGGCGCCGCCCGCCGCAGCCGGGGAACGGACCCGCGCCCCGCCATCGCCCGCAGCGCCGCAACGCGGTTCTCGGTCGCCGGGTGCGTCGCGAAGAGGTTGTCGTGCCGGTGCGCGTGCAGCGGGTTGATGATGAACATATGCGCCGTCGCCGGATTGCGCTCGGCCGCGTGGTTGTCGATCCGCGCGGCACCCCCGGCGATCTTCTCCAGCGCCGAGGCCAGCCACAGCGGTTGCCCGCAGATCTCGGCCCCCGCCTTGTCGGCCGCATACTCCCGCGTGCGGCTAATCGCCATCTGCACCAGCGCCGCCGCCAAGGGGGCGAGGAACATCATCAGCAGCGTGCCGATCAACCCCATCCGCTCGCGCGAGCCGCCGAAGAACAGCGCGAAGTTCGCCAGCATGGAAATCGCCCCGGCAAAGGTCGCCGTCACCGTCATGATCGCCGTGTCGTGGTTGCGGATATGCGCCAGCTCGTGCGCGATCACCCCCGCCAGTTCCTCGCGCGACAGCGTGCGCAGCAACCCCGTCGTCATGGCCACCGCCGCGTTGTCGGGGTTCCGCCCCGTGGCAAAGGCGTTCGGCTGGGGCGTGTCGATCAGGTAGACCTTCGGCACCGGCAGCCCCGCGTTGCGCGCCAGTTCCGCCGTCAGGGCGTGCAGGCCCGACCGGTCGCCCGCGCCCAGGGGCTGCGCGTTGTGCATCCGCAGCACCATCTGGTCCGAGTTCCACCAGGTGAAGGCGTTCATCGCCGCCGCCACCACCAGCGCGATCACCGCGCCGCCCGTGCCGCCCATCAGCCAGCCCACGCCCATGAAAAGCGCGGTCATCGCCGCCATCAGCATCGCCGTCTTCGCGTAACCCATCCGACCCTCCGTCACCTCTGTAATGTCGCAGATAGGAAGCCGGTTCCCTTCCCTGCAAGCCCCGTGGCCTTACCGCCCGCCTCCGTGCTAGATCGGGGCGAAACGCCGGATCGGGACACCATGCTCTATGCCTACGCCCTGAAGGGCAACCACCTCCAGCGGCTCGACGGGATGGAGGCGCTGGCCTCGGCGCTCTGGATCGACCTCTACCGCCCGATGCCCGCGCAGGTCGAGGCGGTGCAGGAGCTCGGT
Organism: Pseudooceanicola sp.; assembly: GCA_020441135.1. Classification (GTDB taxonomy): domain Bacteria; phylum Pseudomonadota; class Alphaproteobacteria; order Rhodobacterales; family Rhodobacteraceae; genus Seohaeicola_A. The sequence goes on along the minus strand of JAGRMS010000059.1, from coordinate 6,221 downwards.
GTCGACGTCCCGACTCTCGCCGACATGGAAGAGATCGAGATCTCCAACCGCCTCTACCGCGACGCGGCCACCGACGTGATGACCGTCGTGCTGCCGGGTCTGTCCGCCACCAAGGCCCCCACCGCCGGGCCTGTCACCTTCATGCTGTCCAAGGATCGCCTCGTCACGGTCCGCCACCATGCGCCCAGGCCGTTCGAGACCTTCCCCGACCGCGCCGACAAGTCGGTGACAGGCTGCGCCACCCCCGACCGCATCCTGATCGGGCTGGTCGAGGAAATCGTCGCCCGTCTCGCCGACCTGCTGGAAGGCGTCGGACGCGGGCTCGACGACGTGTCCATGCGGGTGTTCGGCAGCGATGAACCGCTTCAGCACGAAGAACTCCTCGCCATGCTGCAAAGGATCGGCCGCGAGGGCGACCTGATGGCGCGCGTGCGCCTGGCGCTGCTGACGCTCGAACGGATGCTGACCTACTTTGGCCAGACCACCACCACCCGCGACGAGGGCAAGGCGCTGCGCGATGCGATCAAGGCCCAGACCCGCGACATCCAGGCGCTGGAGGTCCACGCCGACTTCCTCTCGTCCCGCATCGGGCTGGCCACCGACGCCACGCTCGGCATGGTGAACCTGCAACAGAATGCCACCGTGCGCATCCTTTCGGTTGTCGCCGCCCTGTTCCTGCCGCCGACGCTGATCGCCTCGGTCTACGGCATGAACTTCGCCCACATGCCCGAACTCGCCTGGCCGCTCGGCTACCCCGCCGCGCTGCTGCTGATGGGAATCTCCTCGCTCGCCACCTGGATGTGGTTCAAGTGGCGGAAGTGGCTGTAACCCGGCCCCCTCACATTCCCGACAAGGCGGCTTGATCCGCGCGCGGCAAGGCGTAACTAGGGGACGAGGCGACGAGAGGACATCGCATGAGGCGCATCTTCACCCCGCTGGCGGCCCTGCTGCTGCTGGCCGCTCCGGTGCTGGCGGACGAGGCCGTCACCACCTTCACGCTCGACAACGGCATGATGGTCGTGGTGGTCGAGGATCATCGCGCCCCGGTGGTGCAGCAGATGGTCTGGTACCGCGCCGGATCGGCGGACGAACCCGTCGGCGAAAGCGGCGTCGCGCATTTCCTCGAACACCTGCTGTTCAAGGGCACCGACACGATGGCCCCCGGAGAGCTTTCGGCCACCGTCGCCGCCAACGGCGGCAACGACAACGCCTTCACCAGCTACGACTACACGGCCTATTTCCAGCGCGTCGCCGCCGACCGGCTGGGGTTGATGATGAAGATGGAATCCGACCGCATGGTCAACCTGCGCCTGTCGGAACCCGACATCGTGACCGAGCGCAACGTGATCCTCGAGGAACGCAACCAGCGCACCGACAACGACCCCCGCGCGCTGTTCGGCGAGCAGATGAACGCGGTGCAATACCTCAACCACCGCTACGGCACGCCGGTGATCGGCTGGCGGCACGAGATGGAAGAGCTGTCGCTGGAAGACGCGCTCAGCTTCTATCACACCTACTATGCGCCGAATAACGCCATCCTCGTGGTCTCGGGCGACGTCCAGCCCGGCGACGTAAAGGCGCTGGCCGAACAGTATTACGGCCCGCTTCCCGCCAACCCCGACCTGCCGCCGCGCTACCGAACGCAAGAGCCGCCGCAGACCGCCGCCCGCCGCTTGACGTTCAAGGACGCCCGCGTGGCGCAGCCCTACGTCAGCCGGTCCTACCTTGCCCCCGAACGCAATCCCGGTGAACAGCAACAGGCCGCCGCGCTGACCCTGCTGGCAGAGCTGCTGGGCGGAGGAACCACGTCTTTCCTCACCGAGAAACTCCAGTTCGACACCCAGACTGCGGTCTACTCCGGCGCCTTCTACAGCGGCACCTCGCTCGACAAGACCACGTTCGACCTGCTTGTGGTCCCGGCCCCCGGCGTCAGCCTGCAACAGGCCGAGGACGCGATGGACGAGGCCCTCGCCGCCTTCCTCGAGAAGGGTGTCGATGCCGGGATGCTCGACCGCATCAAGATGCAGCTGCGCGCCGCGCAGATCTACGAACGCGACGCCGTCAGCAGCATCGGCAACCGCTATGGCCGCGCGCTGGCCGTCGGGCTGACGGTCGAGGACGTGCAGAACTGGCCCGACGTGCTGCAGGCCGTCACTGCCGATGACATCATGGCCGCCGCCCGCGCGGTCTTCCGCCCCGAAAGCTCGGTCACGGGCTGGCTGATGCGCGGCACGGAGGACACCCAATGATCCGCTTCGCCCTGACCCTCGCCACCCTGCTTGCCGCGCTGCCCGCCTGGGCCGAGGTCAGGATCCAGCAGGTCACGTCTCCCGGCGGCATCACCGCCTGGCTGGTCGAGGAGCACTCGATCCCCTTCACGGCGCTGGAAATCGGCTTTCAGGGCGGCACCTCGCTCGATGCCCCCGGCAAGCGCGGCGCCATCTACCTGATGACCGCCCTGCTGGAAGAAGGCGCCGCCGACCGCGATGCCCGTGCCTTCGCCCGCGAAGTGGAAGGGCTCGCCGCCTCCTTCGGCTACGAGGCCAGCGACGATTCCGTCGACATCTCGGCCCGCTTCCTGACCGAGAACCGGGACCAGGCCGTCGACCTGCTGCGCAGCTCGATCCACCAGCCGCGCTTCGACCAGGATGCCGTCGACCGCGTCCGCGCGCAGGTGCTGTCGGGCCTCGCGTCCGACCTCAAGGATCCCCGCGACATCGGCGCCCGCGCGTTCGAGGCGATGGCCTTCGGCGACCACCCCTACGGCTCCGACGGCAAGGGCACTATCGAGTCGGTGACTGCCCTGACCCGCGACGACATCCTCGCCGCCCACAGGGGCGTCTTCGCCCGCGACCGCATGTTCGTCTCGGCGGTCGGCGACATCACGCCCGAAGAACTGGGCAGGCTCGCCGACGAACTGCTCGGCGATCTCCCTGCCACCGGCGCGCCCCTGCCGCCCAAGGCCGACGTGACCATCGCGGGCGGCGTTACTGTGATCCCCTTCGACACCCCGCAGTCCGTCGCCGTCTTCGGCCAGAAAGGCATCGACCGCGACGACCCGGACTTCTTCGCGGCCTATGTCTTCAACCAGATCCTCGGCGCGGGCGGTTTCGAATCCCGCCTGATGACCGAAGTGCGCGAAAAGCGCGGGCTGACCTATGGCGTCTACTCCTACCTTGCGCCGAAGGATCTCGCCTCGGTCTACATGGGCTCCGTCGCCTCGGGCAACGCCACCATGGCCGAGGCGGTCAAGGTGATCCGCGAGGAATGGCAGAAGCTGGCCGACAAGGGTGTGACCGAAAAGGAGCTGGCCGACGCCAAGACCTACCTGACCGGGGCCTATCCCCTCCGTTTCGACAGCAACGCCCATATCGCCGAGATCCTGGCGGGCATGCAGATGCAGCGCCTGCCGCCAGACTACATCACCAACCGCAACGACTACGTGAACGCGGTGACGCTGGACGACGCCAACCGCGTGGCGCGCGAACTGCTCGACCCGTCGAACCTGCATTTCAACGTTGTGGGCCGCCCCGATGGACTGGAGACCACTGCGGGCAATTGACGCGGCGCTTGCCCACTTGCGGGGCAGCGGAAAAGGCTTAGGGTCGCGGCCATCATGCGCCCGCAGATCCTCAGCACGCTACCCACCTATGACACGCGCCAGCTTTCGGCGGACGTGCTGGCCGGAATCAGTGTCGCCATGGTGGCGCTGCCGCTCAGCCTCGCCATCGCCATCGCCTCGGGGGCGGATCCGGGCAAGGGCCTGGTCACGGCGATTGTCGCCGGGCTGCTGATCTCGCTGCTTGGCGGCAGCAAGGTGCAGATCGGCGGGCCGACCGGCGCCTTCATCGTCGTCGTCTTCGGCGTCATCGCCGCGCATGGCTACGACGGGCTGGTGCTGGCGACGCTGATGGCCGGGGCGATCCTGCTGATCGCTGGCTGGCTGCGCGCCGGGAACCTGATCGGCTATGTGCCGGAGGCGGTGGTCAGCGGCTTCACCATCGGCATCGCCGTCATCATCGCCACGAGCCAGGTGAAAGACCTGTTCGGCCTCACCACCGCCAGCCTGCCCGCCGACTTCCTCGAAAAGCTTCCCGCGCTGTGGGACGCGCGCGCCACGCTGAACCCCGCCGCTCTGGGGATCGGACTGGCGACCATGGTCCTGATCGTCCTCTTCCGCCGCCTCGCCCCGCGCCTGCCGGGCCTGATTGTCGCGGTCGGCCTGACCTCTGCCGCCGTCGCCATCTTCGAGCTGCCGGTGGATACCATCCAGTCCCGTTTCGGCAATCTGCCCGCGACCCTGCCGATGCCCGCCCTGCCGCCGCTGAGCCTCTCGCGGATGATCGAACTGCTCCCCTCGGCGCTGGTCATCGCCTTCCTCGCAGGGGTCGAATCCCTGCTCTCGGCCATGGTCGCCGACCGCATGATCGGCGACCGTCACCGCCCCAACGCCGAGGTGATTGCCCAGGGCGCGGCCAACATCGGCTCGGCTCTTTTTGGCGGCCTGCCCGCCACCGGCGCCATCGCCCGCACGGCGACGAACGTCAGGGCAGGCGGCAAGACGCCCGTTGCCGGAATCGTCCACGCCCTCACCGTGCTGCTGATCATGCTGGCCGCCGCGCCGCTGGCCGGACAGCTTGCCATGCCCGCGCTGGCCGGCTTGCTGATCCTGACCGCCTGGAACATGAGCGAACCCGCCAAATGGCGCGCTCACCTTTCAGCGCCAGCCTCGGACCGGGTGCTGATTGGCCTCACCCTGGCACTGACCGTCCTCGCCGACCTTACCGTCGCCATCGCCGTGGGCGTCGCCCTCGGCCTTGCCATCCGCTTGCGCCGCAACAAGGTGCCGCCGTCGGACTGGCATCCGCCGACGTCCTAGGCGCCCGGGATCACCGCCGCGAGAACCGCTGCCAGAGCCAGATCAGCACGATCGCGCCCAGCACCGCGCCCACGAACCCCGCCAGCATCCCCATCACCGTGGCCAGAAAGCGCAGCACCAGCCCGCCGATCAACGCCCCCGCGATACCGATCAGCACCGTCGTGGCGATATCGGCCTCGATCCGCATCAGCCGCGTCGCCAGGAACCCGGCCGCCGCGCCGATGATGATGATGGGGATCAGCGCGCCCATGGTTCATTTCCTCCAGTGAAAGGGGACGATCACCAGCGCCCCGATGGCCGACAGGATGGCATTGAGTCCGGCCGAGTGAAAGCCGATCCCGAACATCCGCCGCAGGAAGAACACCAGTACCGCCCCGCCGATGCAGATCAGGATAGAGGGCAGGTAGCCGTTCTTCGTCCAGCCGGTCTTTTCCGAGGCATAGCCGATCAGCCCCGCGATCAGCATCGAACCGAAGAGGGCGAAACCCATCATTCCCCCCCGAGCCTGGTGCCCGCCGGAACCGGCCAGCCCCGCTGGAAGGCCTCGGCATCCTGCGCCGCCTTGCCCGCACGTTGCAGTCGGGTCAGCTGCACGGCACCCTCGCCGCAGGCGACGGCGAGGTTGTCCAGCACCTCGCCCGGCGTGCCTTTGGCCTCTGCCAGCCGCGACCCCAGCAGTTTCACCCGTTCCCCCGCGATCTCGGTCCAGGCCCCCGGGAAGGGCGACAGCGCGCGGATCAGCCGATCAACCTCCACGGCGGGCCGGGTCCAGTCCACCCGCGCCTCGGCCTTGTCGATCTTCGCTGCATAGGTGACGCCCGCGCCGGGCTGCGCCTCCGGCACCAGATCGTCCAGCCGCGCCAGCGCCTCCACGATCAGCTGCGCGCCAAGCGCGGACAGGCGATCATGCAACTCCGCCGCCGTCTCCTCCGCCCCGATCGCCAGCGCCTCGCGCAGCAGTACCGGGCCGGTGTCCAGCCCCGCCTCCATCTGCATGATGCAAACGCCGGTGTCCCTGTCTCCCGCCATGATCGCCCGCTGGATCGGCGCCGCCCCNNNGCGGCAGCAGGCTGGCGTGGATGTTGAGACAGCCCTTCACGGGCGCGTCGAGCACCGCCTGCGGCAGGATCAAGCCGTAGGCGACCACCACTGCCGCATCGGCCTTCAGCGCGGCGAACGCTGCCTGCGCTTCCGCGTTGCGCAGGCTGACCGGGTGGCGCACGGCCAGCCCCAGCGTCTCGGCCCGCGCCTGCACGGGAGAGGGACGGTCCTTCTTGCCACGCCCGGCGGACCGGGGCGGCTGGCAATAGACGGCGGCAATCTCGTGCCCGGCCCCGATCAG
>JAGRMS010000450.1:2606-4756 GCA_020441135.1 Pseudooceanicola sp. | reverse complement strand
GGCTGCGACAAGTTCTGCGCCTTCTGCGTGGTGCCCTATACCCGGGGCGCCGAGGTCAGCCGCCCCGCCGCCCGCATCCTGACCGAGGCGCGCGATCTCGTGGACCGTGGCGTGCGCGAGATCACGCTGCTGGGCCAGAACGTCAACGCCTACCACGGCGCGGGCGACGGCGGCGACTGGACGCTGGCCCGGCTGATCCGCGAACTGGCGCGGATCGACGGGCTGGCCCGCCTGCGCTTCACCACCTCGCACCCCAACGACATGGGCGACGACCTGATCGCGGCCTTTGGCGAGGAACCCAAGCTGATGCCCTACCTGCACCTGCCGGTGCAGTCCGGGTCCGACCGCATCCTCAAGCGGATGAACCGCAGCCACACCGCCGAGCAGTATCTGCGCCTTGTCGAGCGTATCCGCGCCGCGCGCCCCGACATCCTGATGTCCGGCGATTTCATCGCCGGTTTCCCGGAAGAGACCGAAGCCGACCTGCAAGCCACGCTCGACCTGATCCGGGCGGTCAACTACGGCTTTGCCTATACCTTCAAGTATTCGCCCCGCCCCGGCACCCCCGCCGCCGAGCGCCCGCAGGTGCCCGAGGACGAGAAGGACGACCGCCTCTACCGCATCCAGGCGCTGATCGCGCTCCAGCAGCGCGCCGCGCAGGACGCGATGGTCGGGCGCGAGGCGACCGTGCTGATCGAGAAACCGGGCCGCATGGCCGGGCAGATGACCGGCAAGTCCGAGTATCTGCACGCCGTCCACGTCCAGAGTGATGCCCACCGTGCCGGCGACCTGGCGCGGGTGCGCATCACTGCCTCGGCCACCAATTCGCTGGCGGGCGAGATCGTCTGATTCGGTTAACGACCGCCACAAATCCGGCAGAATTGTGGCATCCATCCGCCGCGATTTCGGCGCAACTCCGTTCAAATCAGGGCATTCGTTCCGCTTCGTGAACAATCAGCGGTTTTTCTTGGCGATTTGGCCCTGTCGGCCTTACGATACACGGGAAAGGCCATGCACCCGGAACCGCGCTGCCAGCGGGGGCGTCATGGCTAACCCGCTGCTACTGTTCCTGGGGTATCGTTATGAAAAAAGTGGCTCTCCTCCTGTCCGTCCTGACCGCCTTCGGATCTGCTCCGGCATTCGCCGGCGACGGCGCCTCGGCACCGATCATCTACGTCAGCTGCTTCCGCGGCCCGTGGGAAGAGGTGATCTGGGATCGCGCCAACCCGGTCTTCGTCGACAGCCTGATCAAGGTCGGCTACGACTATCCCAGCGCCTATGCGATCGGCGAACGCATCTGCCGCGACAAGTCGCTGGTGAACGACGCCGAGGGCATGAAGCGCGAGATGATCCGCATCTTCAACGAGTCGCCGAAATACCACAACCCGCGCCTGCGGGCCCGCAGCTACTGACCCTGCGTCAGCCGGAAGACATCACCGGGCCGGGTGCCGCAAATCGCGCGCGCCCGGCCTTTTGCTGCGCGCCTTTCCGCCCTGCGGCCTTGTTGCGCTTGCGCCCCGCCGGTGAACTTGGCACGCTTCACTCAGATCGCCACGGAAGGAGAGCGGATTGGCCACTGGCGCCCTGACATCGCCGCAGACGCAGGCGGCACACCCCGACCTGCAGATCGAATTTCCCGACAATCGCCTGCTGATCGACCTCTGCGGCCAATATGACCGCAATCTGGCCGATATCGAATCGCGCCTTGGCGTGCAGATCCTGCGGCGCGGCAACGTGCTGTCGATCCTGGGCGAGGACGGCGCGCGGCAGCGGGCGGCCGAGGTACTCCAGGCGCTCTACACCCGGCTCCAGCAGGGGCGCGGCATGGACAGCGGCGACATCGACCGCGAATTGCGCATGGGCGCGGAACCCGAGGACGCGGGCGACCAGTTGGAGATGTTCCGCGGCGGCAAATACGAGATCAAGACCCGCAAGAAATCCGTCGAACCCCGGACCGAGGCGCAGAAGGCCTACGTCAAGGCGTTGTTCGACCACGAACTGGCCTTCGGAATCGGCCCGGCGGGCACTGGCAAGACCTATCTCGCCGTCGCCGTGGGTGTCACGCTGTTCATCTCGGGCGAGGTCGACAAGATCATCCTGTCGCGCCCGGCGGTGGAGGCGGGCGAACGGCTCGGCTTCCTGCCCGGCGA
>JAGRMS010000450.1:0-2577 GCA_020441135.1 Pseudooceanicola sp. | reverse complement strand
AGCCGCTGTATGACGCGCTGAACGACTTCCTGCCGGGCAAGCAACTGGCCAAGCTGCTGGAGGAAAAGCGGATCGAGATCGCGCCCCTGGCCTTCATGCGGGGCCGGACGCTGTCGAACGCCTTCGTGGTGCTGGACGAAGCGCAGAACGCCACACAGATGCAGATGAAGATGTTCCTGACCCGCCTCGGCGAAGGCAGCCGCATGGTCATCACCGGCGACCGCACCCAGATCGACCTGCCGAAGAACGTCGAATCCGGGCTGGCTGATGCGGAGCGGTTGCTGAAATCGGTGCCCAAGATCAGCTTCAACTACTTCACGTCGAAGGACGTGGTGCGCCACCCGCTGGTCGCCGCGATCATCGAGGCGTATGAGGCCGACACCGCGAAGCCGGTATAGAGAGGGGCGCCAACGGCGCCCCCTCCGGCAGGATCAGGCGCGTCTGCGGCGGGCGACAAGACCCACGAGGCCAAGTCCGGCGGCCAGCATCGGCAGCGACGCGGGCAGCGGCACCACGTTCGGATCCGGGTCCGGATCGGGCAGAACGTCCTCTTGCAGCGCGCCGTAACGCACGGTGGACTGCGAGTAGTTGTAGAAGCCGAACGACCCGTCCGCGAAACTGCCGGCCACGCTCAGCTCCTTGACGCCATTGACCTTCACCTCGACCAGGGCCGCGGTGAACACGATCTCGAAATTGTAGATCGTGTTATCCTGCCATCCCGTGCTGCCAAGCGTGGTGCCGCGCTGAAGCTCGGTGACGTTGCTGCCGACCTCATGACACCAGGCCCCGCTGTCATTGCCAAGCGTGCCGGAAACCCGCGAGATCGACAGGCCCACGTCGGCATTGCAGCCGAACGATCCCTGATTCAACTGCTTCCAGTCGATCAGTAGATAGTCGGCGGTCGCGCTCTTCAGGTCTCCCGCCTTGTAGCCCAGCACGAAGCCGATGAAATCGTCGTCGCCCGTGGTCTGCACCTCGATGGTGCCGCTCAGGGCGTTGCCCTGGCTGTTGACGCCGTTGTGGAACACGGTCGGATTGCCGTTGACGGTCTGCAGAACCGAATTGTTGTCCCCCGCGATGACCCAGTTGAATTGCCCCGCATCGCCTTCCGCCCCGGCCCAGGATGACAGGTCAACGGCTGCGGCATTTGCAATTGCCGGGAAAATGACAGCCGCCGAAGTTACCAGAAGCTGGTGTAGTTTCATTGGTTTAAACCCCTACAGAGAAAAGAAAACGTGCCTTTAAAGTTAACCGTATTCGGGGTAAATTTCAATGTCGATTGACGATGACAGATTTATCCGATTTCAATTTTCGTGTTGAAAATTAGAATGTGCGTTAATTGAGATAAATCCAGCTTTCTCCGGCGAACCAGGCACTCCCCGTGTTTTCATTCTGAAAAATGCCGGGCGTGCGCCGCGCTGTCGGGCGCAAGCGGTTGCTGTCACCGCCGACCCGGGCGATTCGCCCTCTGGCGCCGACCGGGGCCCGCCGCTAGACAGGCGGGATGACACTCGACCTTCTTGTCGAAGCCGCGGGCTGGCAGGCGCTTGACCTGAACGCGCTGGCCGTTCGCGCGGTCTCGGTCTCGCTCGCCCATCTGGGCCTCGACCCGTACGCCTGCGAGATCGCGCTGCTGGCCACCGACGACGCCCACATCGCCACGCTGAACGCCGAATTCAGGGGCAAGCCAACCCCGACCAATGTGCTCAGCTGGCCTGCCGACGACCTGGCCGCCGAGGAACCGGGCGCGCCGCCCTATCCGCCGGAACCCGATCCGGACGGCACTTTTCCGCTCGGCGACATCGCTCTTGCCTGGGAAACGTGCAATCGCGAGGCCACCGAACAGGGGAAAAGCCCAAGCGATCATGTGACGCACCTAGTCGTACATGGTCTGTTACACCTTCTGGGTTACGATCACGAAACCGACCCCGATGCCGCGTTGATGGAAACGCTCGAGGTCACTATACTTGGCAAACTGGGTCTGCCGGACCCATATGCGATTGATGACGGGCCCTGACGGGCTGTTTTGGACGAAGGATTGATGGGCGACTCAGACGGCAGTTCTGGCGCAGCGCATTCGCGCGCAGCCGAACAGATTGGTCTTGCCGAAGACCCACCGGAACAGGCGGAAGAACGCGCGGGCTTCTTCGGCCGTATTCTTGAAGCCCTCTCTCCCAGCGAGGAAGACACCGCGCAGGCCCCCCGGGGCCGTGTCGCCGCCGAACCGCTGAAGGGCATGATGAACCTGCGGCGGATGCGGGTGGAGGATGTCGCAATCCCCACCGCCGAGATCGTCGCCGTCGCCAGCAGCGTCAGCCGTGACGAGCTGGTCGGCGTCTTCCGCGACAGCGGCATGACCCGGGTGCCGGTCTACGAAGGCACGCTCGACTCGCCGCTGGGCTTCATCCACCTCAAGGATTTTGCCCTGACCCACGGGTTCAACGGCAACTCTACCCCCTTCGACGTCGCGGCGATGCTGCGCCCGCTGCTCTTCGTGCCGCCGTCAATGCCGCTGGGCGTGCTGCTGGCCAAGATGCAGACCGAACGCCGTCACATGGCGCTGGTGATCGACGAATA
>JAGRMS010000449.1 GCA_020441135.1 Pseudooceanicola sp. | reverse complement strand
CGGTAAACCCGGGGCGCTTCAGTTTGCGAACCGCAACATCAATCAATTGTCCGGCGGTCAGAAACAGCGCGTGGCCTTGGCCCGCGCCTTGGTGACTGAGCCAAAGATCCTGCTGTTGGACGAACCGCTCTCGGCGCTTGATGCGCATCTCAAGGTGCGGATGCAATCGGTCTTGTCGAATCTGCAAAAGGATTTGGGGATCACGTTTGTTTATGTGACCCACTCCATGTCCGAAGCGTTTTCCATGGCCGATCGCGTGGTCATCATGAGCCGCGGCCAGATCGAACAGATCGGCACGCCCGAGGAGATCTACCGCGAGCCATACAATCGATTTGTTGCCGAGTTTCTGGGATCGGCCAACATCTTTGACGGTGTGGTTCAAGGCCCCGCCGGTGCAGATGGCTGGCAGGTCACCTTTGAAGGCGGTGAAACCATTCTGCCCAGAAGCGAGCTGGAAAATGCGACGCAGGGACAATCGGTTACCTTCATCGTCAGCGCCGAGAACATGCAATTGAGTCTGCCCGGAAGCGGTCAGACTGGAATCGAAGCCAGCGTTGCCGGCGAGGAATTCATTGGCGGCACCGCGATGGTCTTTCTCGAGACCGCGGCAGGGCAAGAGCTCAAGGTCCAGAAAAGTCACGACGAGTTGTCGCCGCTCAACCTGCAAGCCGGCTCGAAGGCTGTTGTTCATTGGGCGCCGGAGAACTGTCACGTTCTTCCTGGTGAGAACAAATAACCTGACTGCAATCTGCACGCGCGAGCGTTCGAGACACTCGCCATCAAATCAACCCACGGGGGGGAGTTTTCCATGCTTATCCGATCAGGAGTATTCAAGGGGGTCAACCCTTATTCATCCTTGATTTCGGCAGGCGTCATACTGCTTTTTGTATTTCTGGTGCTCGCCTTTCCGACCAGTTCTGCAGAGCAGATTGATTTCGCCAGAACATTCGTCACTTTCTTCTTTGGATGGTGGTATGTGGTTCTGTCTGGCGTCTTCCTTGTCTTCTTGATCGCGATTGCCGCCAGCAAATACGGCTCTATCCGGCTGGGAGAAGATGATGAGCGACCCAAATACAGCTATTTCACCTGGTTTGCCATGCTCTACGCGGCGGGACAGGGAATTGGCATTATCTTCTGGTCGATCGCCGAGCCGGTCTTCCATTATTCCGGTGGTACGCCGTTCGGTGACGAAAAGGGGACCGAAGCTGCGGCGGATATGGCTCTTCAGGTCACTTTCTTCCATTGGGGTCTCAATGCTTGGGCAATCTATTGCATTGTCGCGCTGGCCCTCTGTCTTGTCAGCTACCGACTGAAAAAGCCGTTGGGCATCCGCTACACGCTCTACCCGCTTTTCGGAGATCGTGTCGAAGGTCCACTTGGAGTCCTGATCGACGTGATCGCGGTGTTTGCGACCATTTTCGGCATCGCGACGTCCCTGGGTCTGGGCGTGACGCAGATCAACGCGGGTCTCAACCACATGTGGGATGTCCCGATCTCGAGCGCGGTCCAGCTCGTCTTGATCGCCGTGATCACGGCCGTCGCCCTCTGCTCGGTCCTTTCGGGTCTCGACCGCGGCATCAAATGGCTGTCGCAGATCAACATGTGGTTGACGATCGTCTTGCTGGTCTTCTTTTTCGCCTGGGGTCCGACGCGCTATCTGCTTGTCAGTCTGGGCGATGCCACGCTCTCCTATGTGATGAAGCTGTTCACGTTCAACGTCTATGTCGAAAGCATCCCCGCCGAAGCCTCCAGGTGGAGCGACATGTGGCAGGGCTGGTGGACGACCTTCTACTGGGGGTGGTGGATTTCCTGGGCGCCCTTCGTCGGCGTGTTCGTGGCGCGCGTTTCGCGGGGCAGGACGGTTCGTGAATTCATCATCGGCGTCGTCGGGGTCTCCTCGCTCCTGTCCTTCGTCTGGATCGTGGCCTATGGCGGCACTGCGCTTTGGGCCGAACTCTTCGGGCCCGGCGGTGTGTCCGAGGCGGTGAGCGCGAACGTTTCCATGGCGCTCTTTGCAACCTTCGAGGCCATGGAGGTCGGTGCCATAGGCGTCGTGGCCGGTGTTATCGGCACGATCCTGGTGACAACCTATTTCGTCACCTCCTCGGACTCGGGCACGTTGGTCGTGGCCACCATTCTCAGTGAGGGCAACGAGCACCCGATGTATCGCCATCGCTTGATCTGGGGCAGTTTCGAGGGTGTCGTGGCGGCGGTTCTCCTGGTCGCAGGCGGAAGTGCGGCGCTCAGCACATTGCAGACGGCGGCCATCATCGCGGCGCTGCCGTTCTCGGTGATCATGGTGCTGATGTGCTACTCGATTTTCCGCTGCCTCGCGCTTGAGCACAACAAGTCGAACGTCGCCGGGGTGAAAAAGACGGTTTGAGCCCGGGGCCATGGGCGGGTGCATCAGCGCCCGCCCGGCTCTGTCCCCTGCATGCGGTCAGATTTCGAAACCTGCAGGCGCCGGGCAACGGTCCGCGAACAGGCGAATCTCGCCTGAAAATCGCAGGATCCTGCTGAGCTGCCGCGGGTTGCTTGTTTGCGGACCCGCCGGCGGCGAGGCCTCCAGATTGCGAAGCGCGTTGCGCCGGGATCAGGGCTCGGGAGGTCGCGCATCTCTCGGATGCCGCAAGGCAAAATTGGCCGGAGGGGTCAGCGGAATGCGGCCTCGGCCGTCATCTGCGACAGGCGGAGGGCATTGCCGCCCAGTGCGCGGAAGGCGCGCTGGCGGCAGGTCAGGACGATGATCTGCAGATCGCCCGCCTGCCGGTGCAGGGCGTCGAACATGCGTTCGATCCGGTCGTCGTCGGTGTAGACCAGCGCGTCATCCAGGATCACCGGCGCGATCCGGCCCGATGCGGCCAGCATCCGGGCGAAGGCCAGACGGACCAGCAGCGCGATCTGTTCCTGCGTGCCCCCCGAAAGGATGTCGATCGGTTCTTCCTGTCCGTTGCGGATCAGCGCGTCCGGCAGGAGCGATTCCTCCCCCCAGGTCAGCTCGGCCTCCGGCCAGAGCAGGTGGAGAAGCGGCTTCAGCTCTCTGGCGATGGGCGTGAAATAGCGTTCGCGCGCCTCGTTGCGGGCCGTCTCCAGCGCCTTTTCCAACCGAATCAGGACCGCAACTTCATGCTCCATGCGCGCCAGATCGATGCGGGCCGCCTCCAGCTCCTGCCCGGTTTCGACCAGGCGTTCCTCAACCGCATCGCCGGAGGACCGGCTGATGCGCTCGTCCAGACGGGCGAGGAGGGGCTTCAGGCGGGCGATCTCGTCCCGCGCCTGCCGCTCGACCGACTCGGCGCGTGTCAGGGCAGCCCGGGTGCTGGCCAGATCCGGCGCGTTGCGTGCCATTTCTGCCTGGATCGCCCTGGCCTCCTCATAAGCCCCGGATGCCGTCCCGGCCTCGTCGGCGAGGGCGTCTTCCGAGACCGAGCCGAACTTCGCCAGCATCTCGTCCGCGCGCTTCAGCCGGTCGCGGAGCGATACGAGGGTCGCGTCCGACCGGGTGGCTGCGTTGCGTGCGTCCGCCAGCTGCTCCGATGCCGTTTCGCGGGCGGCGCGGGCCTCGTCATGCGCTGCTCGCGCAATGTCGAGTGCGGCTTCAGCCTCGTCCGGATCCGGGGCTTCGGCCGCCTCGTCCAATTGCGGGATTTCGGCGAGCGCCTCGCGTAACCGGTCGATCCCGTCCGGTGCAAGGCTGGCCAGTACCGCCCTGGCCTCGCCATGTTGACGCGTCGCTTCCGCACGGCCCGAGGCGCTTGCGCGGGCCATGTCGAGATTCTCGGCGCCCACATCTGACAGTGCGCCGGAGAGCTTCCGCGCGGCGGCCTCGACCGAGTCGTCGTCATGGCTGGCCTCGCCGGGGCGCACCTCCAGCTCGCCGACGCCGTCGATGGTCAGGCGCATGGCGCGGGGCATGGGAAGGGGATGCCCGTCCGACAGGACAGTGTCCCCCGCGCGGATCGCGCCGTCCCGGCCAAGGGCATAGTGGGCGACGACCTGCGTTGCCGTGGCGTTGCGGGCGACGATGGCCGTCGCATGGGCGGCGGCGAGCGCCTCGATCCGGCGCAGTGCTTCGGCATCCGGGCCGGACCGGGCGGCAACCGCGGCCGTCTCCATCGCGCTGCGTGCTTGCTCGGCCCTGGCAATGCGGTCCCCCAGCTCGCGCCGCCGGTCGGCACCATCCTTTGCGGCCTGCGCGCGTTGGGCAAGGCTCTTGGCGAGCTCTGCCGCTTTCAGCGTCTCCTGCGCCCCCGCGAATGCGCGCTCGGCGGCATCGCGGCGATCGCGCTGCCTTTCCAGAACAGCCTGATTTGCCCTCGCTTCGGCGTCTGCCTCGTCGACCCGTTTCGCCGCCTCTGTCTGCTCGGCCAGCGATTCACGGAATGTGTCGAGACGGGATCGGACGCTCTGCAACATAAGTCGCGCCATCTCGAGCTTGCGCGTCTCGGACTCGACCGCCTCGGCATGACGTTCGGCGGCCGCATGGGCGCTGCGGGCGGTCTCGAGCTTCACGCGCCGCGCCTCGAGCGCGTCCGGGGCCTCCCAGTCGCTCAGGTCCCGGCGAGCGCGCTTGCGCTCATCCAGGGCTTCGTGCAGATCCCGTGCCGTCGCGGCAAGCGCGTCGCGGCTGGCGATCAGCTCTTCGACCCGCTGCTGCGCCGCGTGCCAAGGGCCGCCCTTGCGTGGGTTCCGGTTCTTGCCTGTGGCATGGGTTTCGAGCTCTTCACGGCACCGCGCCAGGGCCATGTCCATGCGGCGCCCGCCGGTCAACGCCTCGACTTCCGCGCCGACCGAGGTCATCAGGTCGCGCCGGGCCTCCAGCGCGGTGTCCTGCTCCTTCTTCGTGCCGCCGGTCAGGTCGGTCATGCCCTGGCGCACCCAGATCAGGCCTGACGGGCCGCCTGCGTCGCCGCCCAGCAGAGCGGCGATCCACGCTTCGGCCTCGTTCGACTGCGCGATCAGCCTGCCGTCCCGATGGACCGTGGCGGCGGGCTTCTGAAGCCAGCGCTTGGCGAGGGTGAAACGGCCCTCGCCGGTCTCGATCTCGATCGTCACCTCGGGGGCGCCGCCGGCATGCGGGCGCAGGGACGAGACCTCCTTGTCGCGCGAGCCATGGGGCTTGAAGAACAGCGCCTGGATCGCGTCGAAGAGGGTGGACTTGCCGTGTTCGTTGGGTTCGCAGAGCACGTTGAGCCTGTCCCCGATGCCCTCGACCCGCGCCGGCGCGGTGAAACGGCGCACATTGTCCAGCGTGATGCTGCGGATCCTCATTTCGCAGCCTCGCGGACATAGGCATAGAGCCGGGCGAGCGCATCCGCCGCCACCTCGCGGTCCTGCTGCGAGAGCGTCACCGACTCGGCGTCCTCGATCAGCCCGTTCGCGGCAAGCCGCAGCGCTCCGCCCCGGTCGATCTCGTCGATATCGGCGGCCTCGTACTGCGTGCCGAGCCTGTCGGTCTTCAGCTCGAAATGCGCGAAATCGGGGGCACAGCGCTCGGCCGCGCGTTTCAGATCCACGTGATCGGGCAGGCCGGCCCAGCCGGTGGCCAGCACCCGCAGCAGCACGTCGCGACGGCCCGACGCGGGCAGGATCGCGTCCAGCGCCGCGGCGGCGTCCTGGCGGGGATGGAGCGGCAACTCGGTCTGCGACCACAGGAAGGCGCCGGTCTCGACCTCCTCGACCCGCGGTGTCGCGCCGGGGCCGTCGATGGCGACGCTCAGGCAGACGCCGCGGCGGCCATGCTTGAAGCGGTCCTGCTCGGGGCTGCCGGAATACTGGACGCGATCGGACACCGTCATCCGCCCGTGCCAGTCGCCGAGGGCAAGATAGTCCAGCCGGGCGGTCCGGTCCCGGTCCGGTGCGATCGCCGCGCCGGCTTCGGTGAAATCGGTGACACCGCCATGGGCCAGGCCGATGCGCATCTTTCCCTCGTCGCTGGCCATCGTCACCAGTGGTTCCGACGGATCGCTGGCGCCCGCGCGAAAGGCGACGGGGCAGGGCAGGAGGGTCGCCGCATCGCCCAGGTCATGCGGCTGCGCATCGGTCAGGGCCACCACGTTCACCGGGGCGTCGCGGCGGATGATCTCCCAGAGCGGCTCGGCATCGCGCAGGTTGTCGTGGTTGCCGGGCAGCAGCCACCAGGTGAGCGCGGGCGCCTCTGCCATCGCGGTGAGCGCCTGGCGCAGGACCGGGGGCGAGGGTGTGGCGGTGTCGAACGTGTCGCCCGCCAGCAGGACATGCGCCGCGCCGCACGCGTGCGCGGCCTGCGCCAGGCGGCCGATCGCGCCTTGCCGCGCCTCCATCAGCCGGCCGCGGATGTTGCCGTCGGGGGGCTGCGGGATGTTGGCGAATTTCCGGCCGATATGCAGGTCGGATGTGTGGACAAAGCGAAATGCCATGGCAGTTGGCTCCTGAAGGGAGATTCGTCCGGGCCGTATCGGCCGGCGCGTCAAGGCGTAGCCCATGGGGGCGACAGATCGTGTCATGGGTGGCCGGCCGCGCATCCGGCGCGCAGGGCGCCGATGCTTGGCGGCCCGCATCAACGGCGGTCACGGCAGCGCCGGGAAATCCGGGCGCCGATGCCCGGCGATCATCTCGCGCAGGGCCGCGGGCGCCAGAACCTCCACCTGATCCCCCCACTGGTAGAGATACCAGGCCATTTCCATGAGGCCCGACGCGGAGAACCGCACGGTCAGGGTGCCATCGGCCTCGGCGGTCATCTCCTGGCCCGGGTGAAAGACGAATTGCCGCGCCGTGGGCGCCGCCGCGCTGGCAAAACGCCAGACCACCGGACCGAATTCGGCGTCGGAATGGAACGAACCGAAGGCCTGCGCCGCGAAGGTCTGCAGATCGAAATCGGGGGCCCGGGCGAAGCTGCGTCCGGTGATGCGCGCGTTCTCGATCCGGTCGAGGCGGAAACGACGCATCTGACCGTCGCCATCCGTGGGGCGCGCGACCAGATATCGGCGGATCCCCAGAAGCAGGCCGTGCGGCTCCACGCACCGTTCCCTGGCGCTTTCATCCAGCGCGCCCCGGTAGTCGAAGGTCAGCTCGAACGGGGCGCGCAGGGCTTCGGTGAGGGTGCCCAGCAGTGCCAGGTTCGGTGCGGCGCGCGGTCCCGGCCGCGATGCGAAGCCCTGCGCCTCGAGCAGGGCTTCGGCATCCGCCTCGGCGCGCCGCGCATGGCTTGCGGGCATTGCCGCCAGCATCCGGTCGCGCAGCGCGCGAAGGCGCTGCGCCTCGTCCGGCGCCGCGTCCCGGTCGGCGCGCCGGATCGCCATGTCGAGCGCCGCCAGCTCGCTGTCGCGAATGCCCTGCGCGAGGATCAGTCGCGGGTCATGATGCGGCATCTTCCAGCGGCGCCGCCGCTCAGCATCGTCGTATATCTCGACCTGCGGAAACGCCGCCTCGAAGGCGCGCATCATGCGTTGCGCCGTCCGATGCTCGCAGCCGAATTCCTGCGTGATGTCCTGCAATGCAATGCCGCCGAACCGGGACGTCGCCATATCGGCAACCCGCAGCAGGTCGGAGGCCTTCGCGTAGGACATCGGGGTTTCCCCGCAACAGGATGCCGATACCGGGTGTTCCGGAGGTGACAGGTTCTGCCATGCTTGCGCGGAATGCGGGCCCTGTCAACGAAACCCGGCCGGGACGCGATCGCGAGGATCGCGCGGGGCCAAGGCGGGCCCCCCGAGCAGATCTCGCCGACCGCGAGCCGAGTGCTGCCGGAGCAAGGCGGGCCTGGCATTCTGCCGGTCAGTCAGAAGGCTGGCCCGAAGCCGCACCCAGGTCTCGACCATCCGCCCAGGATCGGGTGGCGGCAAGGTTTGTCCCTGGGCTGATCGGGTGGCAGGGCGGAATTGGCGTCCGATGGTGTTTGACTTGCTTTTCATGGGCGCCATCTTTCGGGCGGATCGCCAGTCATGACTGAAAAGTCCCGGTGAGATCCAAACATCTCCTTGAAATCATCCTTGAAACTTCCCTATACCATCCATGTAGATGATAATCTGATTGAGGACGAACACCGTGAGCACTGTCACTCCCATTCG
>JAGRMS010000448.1:1157-2731 GCA_020441135.1 Pseudooceanicola sp. | reverse complement strand
CTGGAACACCATGTTGGTGGGCCGCAGGTGCGCCGGCACCGCGTCCATCGACTTGCCGTCGATGGCGAGCGTGCCCGAGGTCACGTCCTCGAACCCGGCGATGGTCCGCAGCAGCGTGGTCTTGCCGCAGCCCGAGGGCCCGAGCAGCGAGAAGAACTCGCCCGGCTGGATGTCGAGGTTGATCCCGCGCAGCGCATGGTAGTCCGAATACCACTTCTGGACGTCGCGAAGCTCGATCAGGGGTTGGCTCACAGGAAACCTCCGGTGTCCTTGGCGCCGGTTTTCGCGATCGAGCGGCGGCGCAGGTATTCAGCGATGGTCAGGAGCACGACGGACAACCCGACCAGGATGGTGCCCATCGCGAGAACGACGGGCAAGTCTCGGGAAAACCTGACCATTTTCGAGAACAGGTAGACCGGAAGCGTTGGATCGTTCCCCGACAGGAACGAGGCGATGATGTATTCGTCGAGCGAGATCGTGAAGGTGATCAGCATCGACGAGACGATCCCCGGCATCACCAGCGGCAGGATCACCCGCCAGAAGGCCGAGATCGGGGTTTCGCCCAGATCATAGGCCGCCTCTTCCAGCGAGGGGTCGAGCGCGGCGAAGGACGAATTCAGGATCGCCACCGCGAACGGAAGGCAGATCACCACATGGCCGAGGATCACCGTGGTCATCCCCAGCCCCAGACCGATCCGCAGCAGAACCACCAGCAGCGAGACCGCGACGATGATGTCGGGCAGAACCAGCGGCAGCATCACCAGACCCAGCACCGGGCCCTTGCCCCAGAAGTTGTACTTGGCCCCGGCGCGCGCCGCGAAAATGCCGAGCAGGGTCGATATCGCCGCGGTCAGGAGGCCGATGGTCAGCGACCGGCCCAGCGCCGCCCGCAGTTCCTGCGCCTTGAACAGGTCGGTGAACCAGTGGGTGGTGAATTCCTTCAGCGGAAAGGCGATGATCGTCGAGCTGTTGAAGGCGAAGATCGGCAGCAGGATGATCGGCGCGTAGAGGAACAGCAGGTAGAGCGCCGCGTAGACTTTCAGGCCGCTGATCTTCATTGGCGCACCCTCAGATAGCGCCGGTTCGCCCAGACGAAGATCACCGCGATGGTGCCGACCAGCAGCATCGACAGCACCGAGAGAGCGGCGCCGAGCGGCGCGTTGTTGCCGCGCAGGAACTGGTTCTGGATCGAGTTCGAAATCATCTGCCCGTCCGTCCCGCCGACGAGCTTTGGCGTCACGTAGTCGCCGATGGTCGGGATGAAGACGATCAGAACCGCGCCGACGACACCCGGCACCGACAGCGGCAGCGTCACCCGGATGAAGGTCATCAGACGGCTCTCGCCAAGATCACGTCCCGCCTCCATCAGCGAGCGGTCGATCTTCTCGAGCGCCACGAAGATCGGCAGGATCGCGAAGGGCGCGTAGGCATGGGCCAGCACCAGAACCACGGCGTTCAGGTTGTAGTTGATCCAGGGCAGCGGCTCCGAGATCACCCCCAGCCAGATCAGCGCCGAGTTCACCACGCCGTTGTAGGCCAGGATCGTCCGCCACAGGAACACCCGGATCAGATAG
>JAGRMS010000448.1:279-1127 GCA_020441135.1 Pseudooceanicola sp. | reverse complement strand
ATGGTGATCAGGAACAGCCACATCGACTTCTGCCGGGCCGGCACCTTGAAGGCGATGAAATAGGCGATGGGATAGGCGGTGATCACCGTCGTCGCCGTCACCGCGATCGAGATGATCAGCGATCGCAGCAACAGCACCGGATACTGCGGCTCGGCGAAGGCCTGGCGGTAATTGTCGAGCGTCGGCGTATAGATATACGAGGCGACATGCTCGGGGTCGCGGGTGATGAAGGACAGGAACACGATCGCCGCGATCGGCACCGCCAGCAGAAGCACCGCGTAGAGCGCGGGCGGTGAAACCATGAGCCAGCCGCGAACGTTCTCGCTGCGCCGCCAGCGTCCAAAGCCGCCTGTTGTCGCCATCCTGCCCCCGCGCATCCCAGCACGTTCAGCATTATCGGCTCGCGCGCCAATCACAAGCGGCAGTTACGCCCCATGGACGGCAAATGCCCATTCGCGCGGCAAATCAGACCGCGCGGTCGAGCGCCTCGATCTGGATCGCGCGCTTTTTAAGCTCGCTGTAAAGCGCCGGCAGCACGCGGTTGGCGCTAAGCGCCAGCTGCATCGCCTCGGACAGCGGCTGTTCGGTAACCGGCGTGGTGACACGCCAGACCAGACGGCGCTGGGCGCCGTCGTCATAGACCAGTTCCAGCCCTCCGGCGCGTGAACGCCGCAGGCCCAGGAAGTCTCCCGCCCCATGGGGGGAGTGATGGAACGCCAGCGAAGTCATTGAACTGCTCGGGTTATGTCGTTGCGGTGAACCTGACGGTGAGAAACATTTCCGTCAATTGCCGCCCGCCACGCCGCCCGGCACCTGAGTCGCCGCCGCCACAGTCCCCCGCGCGGCGC
>JAGRMS010000448.1:0-181 GCA_020441135.1 Pseudooceanicola sp. | reverse complement strand
CTTGCTGCGATCAGCGCTTCGAGAACTGGAAGGACCGACGCGCTTTCCGCTTGCCGTATTTCTTCCGTTCCACGACGCGGCTGTCACGGGTCAGGAAGCCCGCCGCCTTCAGCGCCCCGCGCAGGGCGGGATCGTAGAGTTGCAGCGCTTTCGAGATGCCGTGCTTGACCGCACCGGCCTG
>JAGRMS010000447.1 GCA_020441135.1 Pseudooceanicola sp. | reverse complement strand
TGGTCGACGCGATCTGGTTCAACCAGGGCCAGGTCTGCTGCGCCGGTTCGCGCCTGCTGGTGCAAGAGGGCATTGCCGAGACCTTCCACGCCCGCCTTACCGCCCGCATGGACAAGCTGCGGATCGGCGACCCGCTCGACAAGTGCATCGACGTCGGCGCCGTGGTCGACCCGGTGCAACTCGCCACAATCAAGGGCATGGTCGAGGCAAATACCGCGGGCCAGACCTGGCAGGCCCGCACCCCGCTCCCCGCCAACGGCTGCTATTACCCGCCGACGCTTATCACCGGCCTCGCCCCCTCCGACACCCTGATGCAGGAGGAAATCTTCGGCCCCGTCCTCGTCTCCTGCACCTTCCGCACGCCATCCGAGGCAGTGGAACTGGCCAACAACACCCGCTACGGGCTAGCGGCGACGCTCTGGACCGAAAACATCAACCTCGCGCTCGACATCGCGCCGAAGCTGGCGGCGGGGGTGGTCTGGGTCAACGCCACCAACCTCTTCGACGCCGCTGCCCCTTTCGGCGGCTTGCGCGAAAGCGGCTTCGGGCGCGAAGGCGGCTGGGCGGGGCTGGCGGCCTACACCAAACCGAAGGCGACCGCCAAACCCCTGAAACCCGCTGCCGCCTTCACCGGCGAGGGTGCGCCCACGGACCCCATCGACCGCACCGCCAAGCTCTACATCGGCGGCAAGCAGGCCCGCCCCGATGGCGGCTATTCCAGGGCAGTCCACAGCCCAAAGGGCGCGCTGCTCGGCCATGTCGGCCTCGCCAACCGCAAGGACGTGCGGAACGCCGTCGAAGCCGCGCAAGCCGCAAGCGGCTGGAGCAAGACCACCGCCCACCTGCGCGCCCAGATCCTCTATTTCATCGCGGAAAACCTCTCGGCCCGCGCCAATGAGTTCGCGCACCGGCTCGACGCGATGACCGGCACCCGCACCGGCGCGAAGGAGGTCGAGGCCAGCCTCCAACGCCTGTTCACCTACGCCGCCTGGGCCGACAAGCACGACGGCCGCGTTGCGGGCGTGCCCCTGCGCGGGGTCGCCATCGCGATGAACGAACCCGTCGGGAGCATCGCCGCCCTCTGCGCCGACGAAGCCCCGCTGCTCGGCCTGATCGCCGTGATGGCCCCGGCGCTGGCGATGGGCAACCGTGTGATCCTCGCCGCCTCGGAGCCCTTCCCGCTGGCGGCGACCGACCTCTACCAGGTGCTCGACACCTCGGACGTGCCCGCGGGCGTGGTCAACATCCTGACCGGGAGCCACGCGGAACTCGCCGCGCCGCTTGCCAGCCACCTGAACCTCGACGCGGTGTGGAGCTTCTCCTCCACCGACCTTTCGGCGCAGATCGAAAGGGCCTCCGCAGGCAACCTCAAGCGTACCTGGGTCAACGATCGCCGTGCCCGCGACTGGTATGCCAACGACAGCGCCGAGTGGCTGGCGCAGTCCACCGAGGTCAAGACGATCTGGGTGCCCTACGGCGAATGAAACGCCACCAGCGCCAGCAGCACGGCGATC
The DNA here is from genome assembly GCA_020441135.1 of Pseudooceanicola sp. Classification (GTDB taxonomy): domain Bacteria; phylum Pseudomonadota; class Alphaproteobacteria; order Rhodobacterales; family Rhodobacteraceae; genus Seohaeicola_A. Next base: position 1,914 of record JAGRMS010000447.1, on the reverse strand, counting down.
TCGCCCAGCTGCTGCGCTGCCCCCAGCACGTCGCCGGTCTGGCCGCCGATCTTGACCCGCGCCACGGCGGCGAGCGCCGCGACCGCCACCAGCGCCGCAGCCAGACCGGACAGCGCGCCAATCCCGCCGAACCCCGCCGCCAAACCCAAGCCAAGTCCCAGCGCCGCCGCCGCCACGATCCACCCCGGCACGCCGACCTTTGCCGACAACCCGCCGGGCCGCGCCTGCGGCAGCGCCGTCATCAGCCCCGGCAACAGCCCCCGCGACAGGCACGCCGCAGCGATCACGGCGCCGGGGGCCACCTCGAGTAGCGAAGCGAGCGCCCCCCAGCGCAGGCCCACCGACAGCACCAGCGCCAGCACGCCATAGCTGCCGGTCCGGCTGTCCTTCATGATCTCCAGCCGCCGCTCGCGGGTGAAGCCCCCCCAGAAGCCATCGGCCACATCCGCCAGCCCGTCCTCGTGCATCGCGCCCGTGACGACCACCTGCGCGAAAAGACAAAGCCCCGCCGCCAGCACACCGGGCAAGCCTGCGGACAATGCCACAAGACCGACAAGGCAGCCGATGCCCCCGACCACCAGCCCCGCCAGCGCAAACGCCCAGCCCGCCCGCGCCTGAACGGCGAAGGCCCGCGCGGGCAGCGCGGGCAGGGGCAGGCGGGTCAGCAGCACCAGCGCCACCAGCGCCTCGCGCGGCAGCCTGCGGAGCATCGTGTCGGTTTCGGGCAAACAGGCGGCCTTTCCGGGGGTTGTGGCGACAGGCGCATTGGTTAAACACCGGCTCGACCGATCATGCAACGAGGCCGTACAATGCTCCCCGATTTCCAGACCCTCGACGACCTGCGCGGCCTGCTCGCCGACCTTCCGGACCCCGACGCCACCGCCGCGCAGGGCGCGTCGGACCGCAATGCCCAGCTGACCAAGCCGCCGGGGGCGCTGGGGCGGCTGGAAGACCTCGCCATCTGGTACGCCGGCTGGCGCGGCAATCCGCGCCCCGAGGTCAAGGCCCCGCAGGTCATCGTCTTCGCGGGCAACCACGGGGTCGCGGCCCTGGGCGTCTCGGCCTTCCCCGCCGCCGTCACCGCGCAGATGGTCGCGAACTTCCAGGCCGGGGGGGCAGCGATCAACCAACTGGCGAAGCTCGCGGGCGCGCGGATGGACGTACACGCCATCGACCTCGACCGCCCCACGGCGGACTTCACGCAAGAGCCGGCGATGTCCGACACGGACTGCGCCGCCGCCCTTCGCACGGGATGGAACGCGGTCGACGCGCAAGCCGACCTGCTGGTCGTCGGCGAGATGGGCATCGCCAACACCACCGCCGCCGCCGCCCTGGCCCACGCGCTCTTCGGTGGCGCGGCGCATGACTGGACCGGGCGCGGCACCGGCATCGACGACGTGACCCTCGACACCAAGACCCGCGTCGTGGCCGACGGGGTGAAACGCCACTTCGGCGGCGACGGCCTCGACCTGCTCGCCCGCCTCGGCGGGCGCGAGATCGCAGCCATGGCGGGCGCCATCGCCGCCGCCCGGTTTCACCGCATCCCGGTCATCCTCGACGGTTTCATCTGCTGCGCCGCCGCCGCCTGCCTTCAGGCGATGAATCCCTCCGCGCTCGACCACTGCGTCGCGGGCCACCGGAGCGCCGAAGGCGCCCACGCCGCCCTGCTGGAGCGATTGACGCTCACCCCGCTGCTGTCGCTCAACCTTCGCCTCGGCGAAGGTTCCGGCGCGGCGCTGGCGATCCAGGTCGTGAAGGCCGCGATGGCCTGCCATTCGGGGATGGCCACCTTCGCCGAGGCCGGGGTATCGGAGGTCTGAGCGGGCAGGGGGGGCGGCGGGGCAAGCCCCGCCCTACGCAAAGTCCAGGCGGCTAGCATTGGGCGCCGGAGGGGGGGCGCTGCCCCCGCCGCCC
>JAGRMS010000446.1 GCA_020441135.1 Pseudooceanicola sp. | reverse complement strand
TCGCAGAACGTGCTCTACCGCCCCTCCTGCGCGGAATGCTCGGCCTGCCATTCGGCGCGGATCGACGTGGCGAAATTCGTGCCGACCCGCAGCCAGAAGCGCATCGCCCGGCGCAACGCGGCGCTGAAGCGCAAGGCCAACTCGCCCTGGGCGACGGAAGACCAGTACGAGCTATTCCGGCGCTACCTCGACGCGCGACATGCCGACGGCGGCATGGCCGACATGGATGTCTTCGAATTCGCCGCGATGATCGAAGAAACGCCGATCCGCAGCCGGGTGATCGAATACACCGACCCGGCCAAGCGGATGGTGGCCGTCAGCCTGACCGACGTGCTCGAGGACGGGCTGAGCATGGTCTACTCGTTCTACTGCCCCGACATGCCGCAGAACGGCCTGGGCACCTACATGATCCTGGACCATATCGAGATCGCGCGCGAGGCGGGGCTGCCTTACGTCTACCTCGGCTACTGGGTGCCGGGCAGCCAGAAGATGGGCTACAAGGCGCGCTTCTCGGGGCTCGAGATCTACACGGGCGGCAAGTGGCAGGAGATGGCGGACCCCGAAAGCTATTCGGCCTCGCTCCACCCCCTGTCCACCGATCCGATCGCCGAGCAGGTGGCGAACATCTCGCTGCCCGACCGCCGCCCGACCGGGCGCTGACGCCCTAGCCCGCGGCGCGGCGCGGGGCGTCGCGCAGTTCCTCGTAGTGGTCGGGTTCCGCGCTGTACCAGGCGGTGCCGCGCGTCGCGCCGCCCAGCGCGTTGAACAGGTCCGCCTCGGCCGAAACCGGCATCAACGCCTCGAACAAATCCCAGCCCGCGGCGCCCGGATCGGCACCGAAGGTGACAACCTGCCCCTTCAGCGCGCTGACCAGCGGCACGAGACCGCCGGAGTAGACCGTGGGCACCCGGATCGACACCCGCGAAATCGGTTGCAGGACGATGGTTCCCGCCTCGGCCAGCGCCTCTTTCACCGCGTTGCGCCCGGCGGTGCGGAAGGCGAAGTCGGAACTGTCGACGGCGTGGAACTTGCCGTCCTTCAGCAGCACGCCGACATCCACCACGGGGTGCCCCTGCGGCCCCTCCGCCAGCGCGTCGCGGGCCCCGGCCTCGACCGAGGGGATATAGTTCTTTGGCACCGTGCCGCCCTTGATCTGTTCGGCAAACTGGAAGCCCTCACCCCGCCCGCGCGGCATCACCTCGATCAGCACGTCGGCGAACTGTCCCGCCCCGCCCGACTGCTTGCGGTGGCGGTGGTGCTTCTCGACCCGCCGGGCGATCGTCTCGCAAAGGGCGGGCGGGATCTCGGTTGTCGTGACCTCCACCCCGAAGACGCCGGCCAGCTTGTCGAGCAGGCGGCGCAGGTGCAGCGGGCCTTGCGTGCAAAGCACCGTGTGGCCGCTGCCCTCGTGCTGTTGCAGCGTCAGTCCCGGATCGACCTCGCCCAGCCGGGCGAGCGCGGTGGCGAGACGGGTTTCGTCCTTCTCGTGCGCGGGGGCGATCAGCCAGCGGTGGTTGGCGATACGGGGCGCAAGCGCGCCAGGCACCGGCGCCGCTTCGGTCGCGGTGAAGAGCGGGCGGTTGACGGAGAGGTGGTCGCTCTTGACCGCCAGCCCGACATCGCCGGGTTCCAGCGCCCCCAGCGGCGCGCGGGCATCGAGGTCGAGCAGGCTGCCGAGATTGCCGCCTGCCAGCGATGCGCCGGAGGCAACCGGGGCGACGGCGCGCAACAGCACGGTCTTGCCGAGGTGTTTCACCGCGTCGCCCATGCAGCCTGCCGCCAGCGTCCCCTCGGGCAGCCGCTCGCGCAGCTGGTCCACCCCCGGCACCTCGTGACGCAGCGATTTCATCAGGCGCAGCACGCCCTTGCCATGCGCGGCAGAGCCCAGCAGCGCAGGGATCAGGTCATGGTGCCGCAACGCCTCGGTCGCCACCCGGTAGATGTCGGCGGTCATCGGGCGCTTGTCCTCGATCAGCTGCTCCATCAACCCGTCGTCGAAATCGGCGAGATGCTCGAGGAAATCCATCCGCGCCTCGGCCTCGCGCTGAGCCATGTCGGCAGGCATCTCGATCAGCGACGAGCGGGCGTTCTCGTGGTATTCCCAGGCGCGTTCCGAGATCAGGTCGACCGCGCCGATCACCTTGTCGCCCCGCCGCATCGGGATCTGGCGCAGCACGATGCCATGGGCGCAGTAGACCTGCAGCGCGGCAACGATGTCGCGCACCCGGTCGGTGGCGGCGTCGATGCGGTTGATGAAGACGAAGGTCGACAGGCCCGCATCCTCGAGCAGGCGCAGGTAGGGCGCGGCGAGCACGGCGGCGTCGACCTCGGCCGGAACCACCAGCACCGCGGCATCCGCCGCCATCAGCGCCGGGCCGGTCTGCGCCAGCCCGTCGGGGCCGCCGGGACAATCGAGCGCGGCCCAACCCTCGTCCATGAAGCGGAAGCGGGTCACCGCGGCGTCGCCGCCCAGCGCAAGGCGCTGAGGTTGCTGCTGTTCGAGCGATGCGAGCGCCTCGATGACCGTGGTCTTGCCCGCCTGCGACGGGCCCGTTACCGCAATGACCTTCATCCGTGATCTCCCCCTTGGCCGACGCCTCTTGGACGCGCCACCCGGGGGGCCTGCCCCCGTAGTCACGCGGGACGCACGATCACGATAGCCGATCCAGCGCGCGATGGCACCGTTTCATTGCGTACCCTGGGTTCGGATCGCTTGCGCGATCCGACCGAAGCGAGGGGCTGTGCCCCGTCGCCATTGCCGATCGGACCAATGGCGCAACAATGGCGACCCCCCGATCGCGCTGCGCGCGATGGCCTCCGGCGGGGATATTTTCAGCAAATGGAAGGGGATAAAGGGCAGCGCTTATGTCCTGCGTGTAAGCAGTTCGACCAGGCGCGCACGCGCGGGCGGAAGCGGGCGGTCGCCGTGGCCGGTGGCGACGTGGTGCTGGAGGAAGTATCCCGTGGTGCCCAGCGCCAGGGCGATCTCGGCGTCGGGGGCCTCGCCCTGGCCCAGCAGGCAGGGCGGCAGGGGAAGCAGGCGGGACGCCCAGTCCCCCGCGCCAACCGCCGAGACGGCGCGGCCGGTGCGGGGAGAGACGAAGACGAGGTCTTCGCGCGAGCCCGTGACGGCGCAGGCGGTGAGGTCGAGGCCGAACCCGGCTTCCTCCAGCAGCGCCTTTTCCCAGTTCAGGTAGGCGAGCGGCCAGAGATCGTCCTGCCCCAGCAGGTCGAGCAGCCGTTCGCTGGCGCGGTAGAGCGCGGGATGCGCCTCGCGTTCCGGCAGCGAGAACGACGCCATCGCGCAGACCGCGTTCAGCCCGGCGAGCGCCAGCCGACCCGACAGGGCGGCGGCGGCGCGGCTGCGCAGGGGTTCGACCTGGAAGGCGCCGAGGTGATCCTCGAGCCGGGCGCGCCATTCGACGTCGAGCTGCGCGCCCGGTTGCAGGACCGGGGCGATCCGGCGGCTGACCCCGCCGCGCACGACGCCCAGGTGACGGCCATGCGACTCGGTGAAGATCTCGGCGATGGCCGAGGACTCGCCATGCGGGCGGGCGCTGAGAAGGATGCCGTGATCGCGCCAGTCCATGCCATTGCCCCCTGACCGGCGGGTATTGGACACCACCGTCAAGGGGATGCCAAGGGGTCAGTCGGGGGTGACGGACCAGCGGCGGACAAGATCGGCCAGACCGGCGCGGCCCAGGTCGGCCAGCGCCTATGGATCGGCGTCCGAGAGGCGCACGAGCGGGGATCGAGGTGAAGCGCGCCTCCTCATTCCTGCACAACCCCTGACGGTGGCTGCAACATCTTTTCCCGCGCCGGATTCGCCCTACACTTCCCTTCACGAACCAACCTGGAGGGGACACCAATGACCACGACCATGACCAGGCGCAGCCTGCTCGCCGGGGCCGCCGCCCTGCCCTTGACCGCCTCGTTCGCCCGCGGGGGCGCGCCGATGATGGGCGTCGCCACGCCCCTGTTCAACCGGATCGCGCTCGGCAGCTTCGACGTCACCACGCTGCTGGCCGGCACCCGCGCGGTTCCCGATCCGCATTCGATCTTCGGGCTGAACGCCAGCAAGGAGGATTTCGCCGCGGTCTCGGCCGGGGCCAACCTGCCGACCGACAAGTCGCAGTTCTTCTTCACGCCGACGCTGGTCAACACCGGGGCGGAGCTGGTGCTGTTCGACACCGGCCTGTCGGGTGAAGGCACCACCGCCGCGCTGGCGCAGGCGGGCTATACGCCCGACCAGGTCGACGTCGTGGTGCTGACCCACATGCACGGCGACCATATCGGCGGGTTGATGACCGGCGACGCGCCCACCTATCCGAACGCGCGCTATGTCACCGGCGCGGCGGAGTTCGACCATTGGGACATGTCCGGCAACGAGACCTTCGAGAAACAGATGCGCCCGCTGGCGGAGAAGGCAGCGTTCCTCGACGACGGCGGCAGCGTCGCCTCTGGCATCACCGCGATGGCCGCCTTCGGGCATACGCCGGGGCACATGACCTACATGCTGGAAAGCGGCGGCAAGCAGCTGCTGATCGGGGCGGATTTCACCAATCACTACGTCTGGTCGCTGGCGCATCCCGACTGGCAGGTGAAGTTCGACGCCGACAAGGAAATGGCTTCCGAGACCCGCAAGCGCATCCTCGCCATGCTGGCCGCCGACACCATCCCGATGATCGGCTACCACATGCCCTTCCCGGGCCTCGGCTATGTCGAGACGGCGGGCGACGGCTATGTCTACGTCCCCCACAGTTATCAGCTGATGCTCTGAACCTTGCATGTCCCGCCGCCCCGGTCCACGCTGGGGCGGCAATTCCGGGAGACATGCGATGAACGAACACCCGCTCTGGGCCCGCGTGGACGCGGCCTCGGCCCGCTTCAAGGTGCTGGCCGACAATGTCTGGGCGGTGCCCGAAACCTGCTACCGCGAGACCGCCTCGGCGGCGCTGCACGCCGAGGAACTGGCGCACCACGGCTTTCGCGTGACGCAGAACGTGGCGGACATCCCCACCGCGATGATCGGCGAGGCAGGCGAGGGCGGGCCGGTGATCGCCTTCCTCGGGGAATACGACGCACTGGCGGGGCTGTCGCAGCAGGCCGATGTCTTCGAGCAGGCGCCGCTGGAGGCCGGGGCCAATGGTCACGGCTGCGGTCACAACCTGCTCGGCTCAGCGGCGATGCTGGCGGCGGTGGCGGTCAAGGACTGGCTGGCGGCGACCGGCACGCCGGGGCGGGTGCGCTACTATGGCTGCCCGGCCGAGGAAGGCGGCGCGGCCAAGGTCTTCATGGTGCGTGCCGGGGCCTTCGACGACGTCGATGCGGCGATCAGCTGGCACCCCGACAGCATTCCGGGCGTGATGACCGGATCGTCGCTGGCCAATGCCCGCATCGACTTTACCTTCACCGGCCGCGCCAGCCATGCCGCCGCCTCGCCGCACCTGGGGCGCAGCGCGCTCGACGCGATGGAGTTGATGAACGTCGGCGTGAACTACCTGCGCGAGCACATGCCGGACGAGGCGCGCATCCATTACGCGATCATGGACGGCGGCGGGATTTCCCCGAACGTGGTGCAGGCGAAGGCGCGGGTGCGTTACGTCGTGCGCGCCGCCACCGCGCCCGAGATGATGGCGCTGCTGGAGCGGGTCCGCAAGGTGGCCGCCGGGGCGGCGATGATGACCGAGACGCAGGTCAGCGACAGCGTGCTCGCCGCCGTGTCGAACCTCGTCTACAACCCGGCGCTTGGCGAGGCGATGCAGGCGAATCTCGACCAGCTCGGGCCGCCGCCCTTCACCGACATGGACCGCGCCTATGCCGCGCGGTTCCAGGCGACGTTTTCCGAGGACGACATCCGCGACAGCTATCGCAGCCACGGTATCCGCGAGAACGCCCGCAAGACGCTCGCCGACTTCGTCGTGCCGACCAGCGTCGGCGCGGTGCCGCTGTCGGGGTCGACCGACGTGGCGGATGTGAGCTGGGTGGTGCCGACGGTGCAGCTCTGGGGGGCGACCCAGGCCATCGGGACGCCGTTCCATTCGTGGCAGATGGTGGCGCAGGGCAAGAGCCAGCCGGCGCTCAAGGGCATGATCCACGCGGCGCAGGTGATGGCCGCGACCGGGGCGGACGTGCTGCTGGACGCCGACCTGCGTGCCCGCGCGAAGGCGGCGCTGGCCGCGGAGGTGGGGCCGAAGGGCTACGTCTGCCCGCTGCCGGACGGCGCCGAACCGCCGATCGCGGCGATGGGATAGATCGGGGCGGCGGGGCAAGCCCAGCCCTACGCCCCGACGGGCCGCGCGCACGATCGCGCCTGCGGCGCGAACCCGCCGCGCGGGAATACTTGGAGCAATTGGAAGTGGAGGTCTTCTGCTTCCTTTTGCCTGAAATATCCTGGGGCGCGCCCGGCACGGGCGGCGGGGGCAAAGCCCCCTCCGACCTCGCGGACTGTCACCGCGTTCCGGATTTCCGTAGGGCGGGGTTTACCCCGCCGGCCCCCGCTGGACTTCCCGCGTGGCCTGGATCAACGTCTCCGTGAAGAGGACGCGTCCATGACCCTCGCCGAAATCGCCGCCTTCCTGCTGGCAACCGTTCTGCTGGTGACATCTCCGGGCCCCAATGGCGTGCTGATCGCGCGCACCGTCCCAACCTCGGGTCGGGCGGCGGGGTTTGCCAATGTCGCGGGCTTCTTCACCGCCTTCTACATCCACGGCACGCTTTCGATCCTCGGCCTGTCGGTGATCCTGCTGCACTCGGCCACCGCTTTCGCCATCGTGAAATACCTCGGCGCCGCCTACCTTGTCTGGATCGGCCTGAAATCCCTGCGCCAGGCCTGGACCGGCCCAAGGGCATTGGCGCGCGTCGAACCGGCGCGCCGCCGTCGCACGCTCTGGCGCGCCTATGTCGAGGGGTTGCTGACCAACGGGCTCAACCCCAAGGTCTCGATGTTCTACCTTGCCGTCTTCCCGCAGTTCATCCCGCCCGGCGCGCATCCGCAGGCCTGGGCCTTCCTGCTGGTCTTCCTGCACTCGATGGTGAATCTCGTCTGGTTCTCGCTTGTCATCCTGCTCTTCGCCCGCCTCGGCGGCCTGACCCGGCGCGACGCGGTGCAGCGGTGGATCAAGGGGTTGACCGGCGCAATCTTCCTGGGATTCGGCGCGCGGCTGGCCCTGTGGCGACCCGCGATCTGAGCGCATATACATATCGCTTTCGGAATGTGGTCATGGCATGATGCCTTCAGGCCGTTCGGCCCCGGAGGCGTAGATGACGGATTCGCTGCCACACTGGGACCAAGTCTATACGTCCAGGACCGAGACGCAGCTCAGCTGGCACCAGGACGCGGCGCAGCTTTCGCTCGAGTTGACGCTGCCCCTGCAACCCCGGTCGGTCATCGATATCGGCGGCGGGCTGTCGCGCTATGCCGACGGGCTGATCGCGGCAGGCGTCGGCGATGTCACCGTGCTCGACATCTCGCAGGTCGCGCTCGATGCCGCGCGGGTGCGGCTTGGCGATGCGGTGGAATGGATCCGTGCCGACATCACCAAATGGCAGCCCTCGCGCACATGGGAGCTCTGGCACGACCGGGCCGTGTTCCACTTCCTGAACGCGGACAAGGACCGAGCCGCCTACATCGCGGCGCTGAAACAGGCGCTGACACCCGGCACACATGCCCTGATAGCCACTTTCGCCCCTGACGGCCCCGACAGCTGCAGCGGCCTGCCGGTTGTCCGCTACAGCCCGGCGTCGCTGGCCGCCTTGCTGGACCCTGCCTTTGCCCCCGTGACCAGTCGGTCGCATCGGCACCTCACCCCCTGGGGAACGGGGCAATCCTTCCAGTACAGCCTGTTCAGACGCATCTGAAACGAAAAGCCCCGCCTTGCGGCGGGGCTCTCCTTCAATGCACCACGGCATCCCTTGGCGGTTGCCGATTGGACGCCGCCACGCGGTCGCCGATCAGCAACCCCTCGGCCCCCGCCGTCACCGGCACGGCGGTGCCGTCGAGGATGTCGCCCGCCAGCAACATCTCGGCCAGCGGGTTCTGCAACGCGCGCTGGATCACCCGCTTGAGCGGACGCGCCCCGAACACCGGGTCATAGCCCTCGTCCGCCAGCCAGCTTTTCGCCGCCTGGTCGAGGTCGAGCGTGATCTTGCGCGCCGCCAGCCGCTTCATCAGCCGCCGCAGCTGGATTTCGACGATGGCATCCATGTCGCGCCGTTGCAGGCGGTCGAAGATGATCGTCTCGTCCAGGCGGTTCAGGAACTCGGGCCGGAAGTGCGCCCGGACCGCTTCCATCACGTCGCGCCGCGCTTCGCTGGCATCGGCCCCGTCGGGCAGCTGGCTCAGCGCCTGCGCCCCGAGGTTTGACGTCAGCACGATCAGCGTCTGCTTGAA
>JAGRMS010000445.1:733-2582 GCA_020441135.1 Pseudooceanicola sp. | reverse complement strand
AGCCACTGCTTCTGGCCGTGGCTCAGCTCTCCCGACTTGCGCTGCAACTGTCCCGCCAGCCCGATTTCCTCGGCCAAAGCCTGCACCCGTTCGGTATCCCCGGTCGTCTTGCGATAGAGCAGCACCGAAAACGGGCTGCGCTTGTTCTTCAGCGACAACAGCAGGTTGTCGAACACGCTCTGGTCCTCGAAGACCGTCGGGCGCTGGAACTTCCGCCCGATGCCGATCTGGGCGATCTTCGCCTCGCTCATCCGCGTCAGCGAGATCGACTTCTCTCCCCACAGCACCCGACCCTCGTCGGGCCGCGTCTTGCCGGTCACGATATCCATGAAGGTCGTCTTGCCCGCCCCGTTCGGCCCGATGATCGCCCGCATCTCGGTCGGGCCGATACTGAACGACAGGTTGCGAATGGCGCGGTAGCCGTCGAAGGTGACGGAAACGCCTGAGACTTCGAGCAGGGTGCTCATTCCCGGCCCTCCCGTTCCATAAGCGACCCCTGGTCCGGGCCGTAGTCGGCGCCGTGCCGGTTGGGAACCAGCCGCCCCTGGACGAGATCCACCAGCCCGCCGATCCCCTTCGGCGCAAACAGCGTCACCAGCACGAAGGCGAGACCCAGGATCACCTGCCACCACTCGACCCAGTTGACGGTGTAGAACCCGAGGTTGACCGACGGCACCTGCCCGCCGGTGAACCAGCTCGACACCAGCGACACGAAGGCCGCCCCGATCACCGCCCCATACAGCCGCCCGCGCCCGCCGATGGCGACCCAGACAGCGAGGTAGATCGAGGCAATCGGCGCAACCTCCGCCGGGTTGATGATGCCGGCCTGCGGGTAATAGAGCGCGCCGGCAATGGCGCAGATCATCGCCGTCAGGGTGAAGACGAACAGCTTGTAGCCCTCGACCGAGTAGCCGAGGAAGCGCACCCGCGCCTCGTCGTCGCGGATGCCGCGGATGACCGAACCGAACTTGCCCGACACCACCCAGGCCGCCAGCAGATAGCCGCAGCCGAGCGCAAAGGCCGAGGCCCAGAGGAACCAGAGCGAGACCAGCGACTGGCTGGCGGCAACGCCGGGCAGGTTCTGCAACCCCGAGAGGCCGTTGTTGCCGCGCAGGCCGGAGTCGTTCTGGAACAGGTACAGCGCCAGCGCCAGCGTCATCGCCTGCGTCAGGATCGACAGATAGACGCCGGTAACGCGGGATCGGAAGGCCAGCCAGCCGAAGACCAGCGCCAGCAGACCCGGGACCAGCACCACCAGCAGAAGCTGCATGAACAGGCTGCCCGAGAACAGCCAGATCGCGGGGAACTCCGACGACCCCACCACCCCGAAGATCTGCGTGCCGATGGCCGCGTCGATCTCTTCCGGCGTCGGCGGGATCGGGGCGTTTGCCATGGACGCCACCACGATGTCGCGGGTGCGTTCGTACATCAGCCACATGCCGACCATGTAGCCGCCCAACCCGAAGAAGGCGAAATGGCCGAGGCTCAGGATCCCCGCATAGCCCCAGACCAGATCCATCGCCACGGCGATCAGGCAGAGGCAGAGCGTCTTGCCCAGCGTCTTGACGAAAGAGGTGGAGATCAGCCCCGCCCCGACGCCTTCGGAGGCAAAGGTGACAACCAGTGTGAAGACCGCGAGCGCGGCGAGGAAGACCAGCACCGAGGGGTTCTTGGCGATGAAGCTTTCGCGTTTCATGGGCGCGCCTCCGGCTGCCGGGCCGGGGGGCGCTGCCCCCCACGGCCTGCGGCCTCCCCCCGGAGATATTTGGAAAGAGAAGAAGCCAAGGTCAGTCTCCCGCCGCGCGGCCCTTGAGGGCGATGATCCCCCGCGGCCGGAACTGGATGAAGA
>JAGRMS010000445.1:0-608 GCA_020441135.1 Pseudooceanicola sp. | reverse complement strand
CCGCCGACCACCACGGTCATGAAGCTTTGCACGATGTAGTCCTGGCCCAGCTCGGACGTGACCTTGGCGAAGAGCCCGATGGCCACCCCCGCGATCCCCGCGATGCCCGAGCCGAGGCCGAAGGTCAGCATGTTCACCCGGTCCGGGTTGATCCCCATGCTCGACGCCATGCGCGCGTTCTGCGTCACCGCGCGGGTCTCAAGCCCCAGCCGGGTCTTCTTCATGATGAAGAGGAACAGCGCGAGGAAGATCAGCGCCAGGATGAAGATGGCGATGCGGATATAGCTGATTCCCACCACGTCGTTCACCACCCAGGCCCCGTCCAGCCAGGCCGGCGCCGTCAGCGGCCGCGCCTGCGTGCCGAAGATGTTCTTGGCGATCTGCTGCAGCGCGATGGAGATGCCGAAGGTGGCAAGGAGGGTTTCCAGCGGGCGGTCGTAGAGCCAGCGGATCACCAGCCGCTCCATCGCCACTCCTGCCGCGAAGGTGACGGCGAAGGCCAGCGGCAGGGCGACGAGAATGGACACGGTGTAGTTCGGGATGAACTGCTGGACGACGTAGCCGGTGTAGGCGCCCATCATGATGAATTCGCCATGGGCCATGTTGAT
>JAGRMS010000444.1 GCA_020441135.1 Pseudooceanicola sp. | reverse complement strand
GACCCATTGCGCCGAATGCGAAGAGGAAATCCCCGAAGCGCGCCGCCTCGCCTCGCCCGGCGTCAAGCTCTGCCTCGACTGCCAGCAGGAACGCGACGCCCGCTTCGTCGCGCGCGGCGGCATCAACCGGCGCGGCTCCAAGGACAGCCAGTTGAAATGAAAAAGGGCCGGCGCCGCGCGGCGCCGGCCCCTCCAAACCGACCCGGACCTACTTCAGCGCCTTGTCCGTGATCGCATGCGTCCAGGCGCCCTCGGGCTGCTTCGAGATCACCGGGTCCGACCCGCCTGCCAGCAGCGTATCGACGGTGCGCTGGAAATCGGCCTCGTCCAGCGCGCCGTTCGACCCGGCGGTCAGCTTGGCGATCTCGCCCATCATCCGCACCTGGTGCGACTCGGTCTGCGCGCCGGTGGCGTCGTTGTCCAGCACGATGCCCGCGGCCTCGTCCGGATTTGCCTCGGCATACTTCCAGCCCTTCATCGAGGCCCGCACGAAACGCACCATCTTGTCCGCAAAGGCGGGATCCTTGAGGTTGTCCTCAAGCACCCAGATGCCGTCTTCCAGCGTGGCGACGCCCATGTCCTCGTATTTGAAGGTGACAAGCTCGTCCGCCTTCACGCCCGCATCCAGCACCTGGCCGTATTCGTTGTAGGTCATCGTGCTGATGCAATCCGCCTGCCGCTGGATCAGCGGATCGACGTTGAAGCCCTGCTTCAGCACCGTCACCCCATCCGCGCCGCCCGCGGTCGAGATGCCTTCCTTGCCCATCCAGCTCAGGAACGGATACTCGTTGCCGAAGAACCAGACGCCGATGGTCTTGCCCTTGAAATCCTGCGGCCCGGTGATGCCGGTGTCCTTCCAGCAGGTCAGCATCAGCCCCGACGACTTGAACGGCTGGGCGATGTTCACCACCGGCAGCCCCTTCTCGCGCGCGGCCAGCGCCGAGGGCATCCAGTTCAGCATGGCATCCGCCCCGCCGCCCGCCAGCACCTGCGGCGGCGCGATGTCCGGTCCGCCCGGCAGGATCTCGACGTCGAGGTTCTCCTCGTCGTAATAGCCCTTGTCCTTGGCCACGTAGTAGCCCGCGAACTGCGCCTGCGTGACCCATTGCAGCTGCAGCTTCACCGAGTCGGCCGCAAACGCCTGCCCCGATGCCAGCGCCGCCGCCAGCGCCATCCCCGTCATCACCGTCTTCATCTCGAAACACTCCTTGTTGTCGATTTTTTACCCGGCCCGGCCGGGATCCTTATGTCTCAGCGCCGCTGCGACGGATGCCAGAAGGTCACCATCCGCTCCGCCAGCGCCACCAGCCCATAGAACACCGAACCCGCAATCGCCGCCACGACAATTTCGGCCCAGACCATGTCGAGCGCAAGCTGCCCGACCGAGGTCGAGATGCGGAAGCCCATCCCGACGGTCGGAGAGCCGAAGAATTCCGCAACGATGGCCCCGATCAGCGCCAGCGTGGTGGCGATCTTCAGGCCGTTGAAGAGAAAGGGCATCGCCGCGGGCAGCCGCAGCTTGATCAGCGCCTGCCAGTAACTCGCCCCGTAGGTCTGCATCAGGTCACGCTGCATCTGCGTCGCCTCGCGCAGGCCCGCCACCGTGTTCACCAGCATCGGGAAGAATACCATGACCACGACCACCGCCGCCTTCGACTGCCAGTCGAAGCCGAACCACATGACGAGGATCGGCGCGGTGCCGACAATCGGCAGCGCCGCGACGAAGTTGCCGACCGGCAGCAGCCCCCGGCGCAGGAAATCCCAGCGGTCCACCAGCACCGCCACCAGGAAGGCCGCGCCGCAGCCGATGACATAGCCCGACAGCGCGCCCTTCAGGATCGTCTGGCTGAAGTCCTGCCAGAGCACCGGCAGGCTTGCGGCGAATCGCGCCGCGATCAGCGAGGGCGCGGGCAGGATCACCAGCGGCACCTCCAGCCCCCGCACCACCAGCTCCCAGACCACCAGCACCGTCAGCCCGAAGATCAGCGGCGCCGCCAGCCGGACTCCCGGCCCGGCGGCGCGCGTCAACCACACGTTCAGCCCCCAGCCCGCCACCCAGACAACAAGCGCCGCCATCACCCAGAACACCGCGCCGCTCCCTTCTTCTTGCTGCAAGTATCCCGGGGGAGTCGCCGCCAGGCGACGGGGGCAGCGCCCCCCT
>JAGRMS010000443.1 GCA_020441135.1 Pseudooceanicola sp. | reverse complement strand
TCGTTCAAGTATCACCGCCCGCGCGGGATCGTGGCGAGCGGGGCGGAAGAGCCGAACGCGCTGGTGAACATGGGCGAGGGCGCGCGGTTCGAGCCGAACCAGCGGGCGACGACGACGGAACTGTTCCGGGGGCTGGTGGCGAAGTCGCAGAACCACTGGCCGTCGCTGGATTTCGACGTCGGGCAGGTGAATGCGTATTTGTCGCGGTTCCTGCCGGCGGGCTTCTACTACAAGATGTTCATTCATCCCCGGTCGTTCTGGAAGCACGTCTACGAGCCGTTCATCCGGCAGTCGGCGGGCCTGGGCCAGCCGCCGAAAGAGCGGGACGCGGATACCTACGAGCATTTCCACGTCCATGCGGATGTGGTGGTGGCAGGCGGCGGCATCGCGGGGCTGCTGGCGGCGAAGGCCGCCGCGCAGACCGGCGCGCGGGTGCTCGTCTTGGAGCAGACGGCGCATTGGGGCGGGCGCTCGGTGGTCGACGGGGGCCGGATCGATGACTGGCCGATGGACCGCTACGTCGAGCGGCTGGTGCAGGAGCTGGAGGGGATGGCAAACGTCACCCTGCGGCTGCGCTGCATGGTCTCGGGGCTGTACGACCACGGCTATGTCCTTGGTTACGAACGAATTTCGGACCATATGCCGGGGGCCAAGGGGCCGCGCCACCGGCTGTGGCGCATCCGGGCGAAGCAGCTGGTGGTGGCGACGGGGGCGATCGAGCGCCCGCTGGCCTTCGCGGGCAACGACGTGCCGGGGGTGATGCTGGCCTCGGCGGTGCGGGATTACGCGGTGAACTGGGGCGTGGCGGTGGGCGAGCGGCTGATCGTCGCGACCAACAACGACGACGCCTACCGGACCGCGATCACGCTGAAGAAGGCGGGGGTCGACGTGCTGCGCATCCTCGACGCGCGCGAGAGCGGCGGCGGCGCGCTGATGGACGAGGCGCGGCGGTTGGGAATCCGGATCGACTGCGGGCGGGCCATTGGCAAGGTCAGCGGCGGCAAGCGGGTGAAGACGGTCGCGATCTGCGCGCAGAAGGGTGCGGGCGGGGCGCTGGAGGCGGTCGCCTGCGACGCGGTGGCGATGTCGGGCGGCTGGTNNCTGGTCGCCGGTGGTTCACCTGTGGAGCCACTGCGGCGGCAAGCTGGTCTGGGACGAGGGGCGGGCGATGTTCCGGCCTGACTCGGCTCGTGCCCCGACCGGGGCGGACGGCAAGGCGATGGCGGTGGCGACGGGGTCGGCCAATGGCGAGATGACCTTGGCCGAGATCGCCTCGGGCGCTTTCGAGGCCGGGCGCAAGGCAGCGCAGGCGGCGGGGTTCAAGGTGAAAAAGGCGGCGGCCTCGGTGGCCGCGCCGGTGTCGGAAGCCGCGATGGAGCCGGTCTGGATGATGCCGGAACGCGCGCGGGTGGGCCTGCGCGAGAAAGCCTGGCTCGACTACCAGAACGACGTGAAGGTCAGCGACGTGCAGCTGGCCGCGCGCGAGGGGTATGAGAGCGTCGAGCATACCAAGCGATACACCACGCTGGGGATGGCGACGGACCAGGGCAAGCTCAGCAACATCAACGGGCTGGCGGTGCTGGCCGATTCCTTGGGCGCGGCGATCCCGGCGGTGGGGACGACGACCTTCCGGCCGCCCTACACGCCGATCTCGATGGGCGCGATCGGCGGCGAGGCGCGGGGCGAGGTGTTCCAGCCGGTGCGGCGCACGCCGATGTATCACTGGCACGACAGCCACGGCGCGGACTGGGAGCCGGTGGGCCAGTGGCGGCGTCCCTTCGCCTATCTGCGGCCCGGCGAGGATGTGCATCAGGCGGTGAACCGCGAGGTGAAGAATACCCGCGAAGCCGTTGGATTACTTGACGCATCCACGCTCGGCAAGCTGCTGGTCAAGGGGCCGGACGCGGGCCGGTTCCTCGACATGCTCTATACCAAC
>JAGRMS010000058.1 GCA_020441135.1 Pseudooceanicola sp. | reverse complement strand
GACGTCGTGCACATCATGGCCGCCGGCCGGATCGTCAAGACCGGCGGGCCGGAACTGGCGCTGGAAGTCGAGCAGAACGGCTATGCCGACATCCTTTCCGAGGTGAACGCATGAGCGCTGTCGCCAGCCCGCGCGCGACCCGGCGCGCCCAGCGTCAGCAGGCAACGGCCGAGCGGCTGGCCGGGCTGACGCTGCCTGCCGCGCCCGCATGGCTTGCGTCGGCACGGCAGGCGGCACTGGCGCGCGTGGCGGCGCTGACGCTGCCCGACCGGCGCGACGAATACTGGAGCTATACCAACCCCGACAAGCTGATCGCCGCAGATGTCCGACCCGCCGAGGTGTTCCGGATCACCGACGAACCGCCGATGTATCAGGGGATCGACCGGTTGAAGCTGGTCTTCGTCGACGGGGTTTTCTCGCCTGCCGACAGCGACCGGTTGCAGGGCGAGGGGCTGGAGATCACGCGCCTTGCGGACTCTGCCGACATCCACTGGGCACGCGAACTCTACGGCAGCCTCGAGGCCCTGGGACAGCAGCCCGTGCCGCGCCCGCTGGCCGCGCTAAACAGCGCGCTGGCCAGTGACGGCGTGCTGATCCGCGTGACCGGCAAGGTCGCGCGTCCGGTGTCGCTGATCTATCGTCGGGCCGCGACGGATGCATCGGTCAGCCTGCATCATGTGCTCAAGCTGGAGGCGGGTGCGGAGCTGACGCTTCTGGAGAACGGCCCGGTCGCCGCGCGTGCGTCGATGTGCCTCGAGGCCGAGATCGGCGACCGGGCAACGTTGCATCACATACGGACCATGGGCCGCGATCACGAACGCAAGGGCGTGACCCACATCTTCGCCCGCCTGGGCGAGGCCGCGACGCTGAAATCCTTCTCGCTGTCGATGAACGGCCGCCTGATGCGCAACGAGGCGATGGTCTGGCTCGCCGGCAAGGGGGGCACCGCGCATGTCGCCGGCGCGGCGATGGGGGACGGGACGTTCCATCATGACGATACCGTGTTCATCACCCACCAGGCGCCGGGTTGCGAAAGCCGGCAGGTGTTCAAGAAGGTGCTGCGCGACGGGGCGGTGGGTGTGTTTCAGGGCAAGATCCTGGTCGAGCAGGCGGCGCAGCTGACGGACGGCTACCAGATCAGCCAGTCGCTGCTTCTGGACGAACGCTGCCAGTTCCTTGCCAAGCCCGAGCTGGAGATCTACGCGGACGACGTGAAGTGTTCGCACGGCTCGACCTCGGGTGAGATCAGTGCCGATCAGCTGTTCTATCTGCGTGCCCGCGGCGTGCCCGAGGAGGAAGCCAAGCTCTTGCTGGTACTCGCCTTCCTCGCCGAGGCGCTGGACGAGATCGACAGCGAGGACATCGCCAACGACATGCGGCTCAGGCTGCGGCGCTGGCTGGAGCGGCACACGCACTGAAAAGCGTCTGACATCATGGCTTTGACGAGCGATATTCTCGGCAGTTACCGCCACCCCAGGGTGGTGCTTCGCCGATTGATCGGTGACCGGCGCGAGGCGCGGATCCTCGTCTACCTGATGCTGGGCTGCGGGCTGATCTTCGTCGCGCAGTGGCCCCGTCTGGCGCGGGCGGCACACCTGGACGAATCCGTCCCGCTGGAGGCGTTGCTGGCTGGCGCGCTGTTCGCCTGGGTCTTTGTCGCGCCGCTGGTCTTCTACGCGCTGGCGGGGCTGCTGTCGGTGATCCTGCGGCTTGCCGGACCTGTCGACGCCTTCGCCCTGCGGCTGGGCCTTTTCTGGGCAGTGCTGGCGTCCGCGCCGTGGCTGCTGCTCTACGGACTGGCAGCGGGGCTCATCGGGCCGGGCACGCAGAGTGCACTCCTCGGACTGCCGGCGGTGATCTCCTTTGTCGTGGTACTGGTGGCGGGCCTGAGGGTGACGCTGGAGCGTGGCGTGCGCGCAACGCGGGATGTCCGGGGATGAACGATCTGGTCGCGTTGATCCGGCTCGCGCTCGTCGATCCCGTCGCCGGGGGCCGGCGGATCCTGTCCCTGAACCCGTCGATGGCGGTTCGCTGGATGCTGCTCGGCGCCGCGATCCTCGTCTCTGTCGTCCTGCTCTACCTCGTGCCCCTCCTGATGGGCGACGCCGGACTCCTGCCGTCGCCCTTCGCCTTCGCGGCGACGCAGGGCGTGATGAACCTCGTCGTGATCGCCCTGATGACCTTTGTCGGGCGTGCCTTTGGTGGGCAGGGGTCCTTTCCGGATGCTGTCTGGCTGGTCGGATGGATGCAGGTCGTCACGGCGGTGCTGCTGGTGGCGCAGATCGCGGCCTTGCTGGTCCTGCCGATCCTGAACATCCCGATGGGCGTGGCCTCCGTGGCGTTGAGCATCTGGGTGCTCGTCGGCTTCGTCTGCGCGCTGCATGGTTTCGCCTCGCGGGTCGCTGTGCTGTTGGGCGGGTTCCTGACCTTCATCGTCGTCAGTTTCGTGCTGTCGATGATCCTGCTGTTCCTGGGCATCGTGCCCTCGGAGATTTCCAATGTATGACGTTCAGGCGATCCGCCGCGACTTTCCCATCCTGGCGCGCGACGTGAACGGCAAGCCATTGGTTTATCTTGATAACGGAGCTTCGGCACAGAAACCTCAGGTGGTCATCGACGCGATCGCGCAGGCCTATTCGATGGAATACGCCAACGTCCATCGCGGGCTGCACTTCCTGTCGAATCTGGCGACGGACAAGTACGAGGCGGTCCGCGGAATTGTCAGGCGTTTTCTGGGCGCCGCACACGAGGACGAGATCCTGTTTACCTCGGGCACGACCGAAGGGATCAACCTGATTTCCTACGGATGGGCGGCGCCCCGGCTTCAGTCGGGGGACGAGATCGTCCTTTCGGTGATGGAGCATCACGCCAATATCGTGCCCTGGCACTTCCTGCGCGAGCGGCAGGGCGTCGTGCTGAAATGGGTCGATGTCGATGCCAACGGCGCGCTGGACCCGCAGGCGGTGATCGACGCGATCACGCCGAAGACGAAACTTGTGGCGGTTACCCAATGTTCCAACGTGCTGGGGACCGTCGTTGACGTGAAGGCGATCACCGCGGGCGCCCATGCGAAGGGGGTGCCGGTGCTGGTGGACGGCAGCCAGGGCGCGGTGCATATGCCGGTCAACGTCAGCGACATCGGCTGCGATTTCTACGCGATCACCGGGCACAAGCTCTACGGGCCATCCGCCTCGGGCGCGATCTACGTCAAGGCCGCGCGGATGGCCGAGATGCGCCCCTTCATGGGCGGCGGCGACATGATCCGCGAGGTGACGCGCGACAGCGTGACCTACAACGATCCGCCGATGATGTTCGAGGCGGGCACGCCCGGCATCGTGCAGATCATCGGGCTGGGCGTCGCGCTCGACTACATGATGGCGCTGGGGATGGACAACATCGCCGCGCACGAGGCGGGCTTGCGGGACTATGCCTATCAGCGGCTGCGGGGGCTGAACTGGCTGCGGTTGCAGGGCAACACGCCCGACAAGGCAGCGATCTTCTCGTTCACGATGGACGGGGCGGCCCATGCGCACGACATCTCGACCATTCTCGACAAGAAGGGGGTGGCGGTGCGCGCCGGGCATCACTGCGCCGCGCCGCTGATGGAGCATCTGGGCGTGACGGCGACCTGCCGCGCGTCCTTCGGGCTCTACAACACGCGCGAAGAGGTCGACACGCTGGTCGAGGCGCTGGAACTGGCGCACGATCTCCTGGGGTGAAACCGGGCGGAGGATGGGGGCTCTGCACCCATCTTCCCGGCGCGGCCGGCGTCTAGTATCCGGTCATCTCGAGATAGCCCTTGCCGCTGTGACTGCCGGTGATCCGAACCGGGCCTTCCCAGTAAGGAAACGACGTGGCCATCCAGGCTTGCGGGTTGAGCGCGTCGATCTCGACCTCCACCGCCTTGCTCGGCAGCCGGACACGCCAGCGGGTCGGCACGTCTCGGCCTTCGACCCCCGAGGTCGCGAGCGGTTCCACCGTCAAGGCCCCGTCCGGCAGGGCTTCGGCCGCTCCATCGGGCGCGATCCAGGTGGCGGCGGTGTAATCCCCGGCGCTGTCGCGCAGGCGAAAGCCCATCATCCGCGCGCCGCCGTCGAAGGTAAGCGAAAACCAGTCCCAGCCGCTCTGCGTCGCCGACAGCGGTTGCGAGGACCATTCCCGGTCCAGCCAGCCGTTGCCGGTGACGGCAACCGGACCGCCGGGCAGGTCCAGCGTGCCGGCGACGGCGTAGGCGGGCTGCGAGTAATAGTGGCTGGCATGGCCGTCGCGGGATTTGACAGAGTAGCCCGCGTCGCCGTGCAGGACCAGCGGGCCATCGGCGTTCAGGGTCAAGTTGTACGAAAACTCCCGGCCGCGGGCGCTCAGCCTCAGGCTGTCGATGCCGACAGGGGGCCCCGTCATCTCCCAATCGTCGATCCAGGCGCGGAACGGGTCGCCCGTGACCCCGGCCTGCCCGATTCCGCCCCGCGACCGGCGTTCGGCGACGAAGTGACGGTCAGGCGTGGTCAGCCCGGCATGGCCCATCCAGAGCTGCGGGCTGGACCAGCCTTCCCCCTCGTAAGGGGCCAGGGCGGAGCGGAAAAGGGTCCATTGAATGCCGTAGTCGCGCCCGTCCGCGCCGTGCAGCGTGGCGGTCAGATACCACCACTCGATGCGGAATTCGGGGTGCGGCCCGTGGTCCTTCGGGAAGTCCAGGCGATAGGCCGGGTCGGGGGCGGCAAAGCCCTCGGCATCGGTGCCCAGGCCCGCGAAGCCCTGCGCCAAGGCGGCGCAGGGCAGCCAGAGCAGCAGGATCAGAAGCCTAGCGTTCATGGGCAAAGACCCGGAGCAAGGCCGCGGGCGGCAGGTGGCGCAGGCGGCGGGCGGGCAGGGCGGCGGCCAGCGCCCCGGCCAGCAGCGCCAGCGCGAAGAGACGCAGCCAGTCGAGCGGGAAGAGGAACATCGGCAGGCGCCAGCCGAAGGCTTCGACGTTGATCACGTCAAGCAGCACCTTCGCCAGGATCAGCCCCAGCGGCAGCGCCAGCAGCGCGGTCAGCCCGGCCAGCACGACCGAGCGCAGCACCTCGATCCGGGCCAGCGCGCGGCGCGTCATGCCAAGCGCCCAGACCGGGGCGACATGGGGCAGGCGCATCGTCCAGAGCGTCAGCAGGCTGGTCAGGATCGCGAACCCGGCGACGCCCAGCGTCAGCACGTTCAGGGCGGCGGTGACGACGAAGGTATTCTCGAAGATCGCGAGGGATTGGGCCTTGAGGCGGGACTGTTCGATGATGGCGTCGTCGGGCAGGTCGAACTGGCGCCGGATGGCCTCCGCCAGCGCGGCGGCCCTGTCGGGGGCAATGCGGATGCCGAACCGGCGGTTGGGCACGTCGGGATTGTGCCGCAGCAGGGCGGGCAGGTCGACGATCGCCTGGCCGAGCGGGTTGCCATAGTCCGAATAGACCCCGGCAACCGGCAACCGCCACCCGGGCGCGAGATCGAGCATGGCGCCGGGCCACAGACCGGCGCGGCGGGCGAGCTGTTCGTTGACCAGCACGCCCTGGCCGCGCGCCACGCGGTCCCAGACCTCGGCATCAGCGTCGATCAGCGGCCAGTTGTCGCGATAGGTCGCATGGTCGGCGATCCCGTAGAGCCGGGCGGGAGCGCCGGCCAGGTCGGTCTCGGCATGGCGGATCGGCAGCACGGCATCGGCGCGCGGGGCCAGCCAGGCGGCCAGTTGCGCCCCCTCGGTGTCGGTGGCCGTCGTGACATAAAGCTCCGAGGCGAGGCGCTGGTCGAGCCAGCCGGTGAAGGTCAGGCGGAAGCTGGCCACCATGGTGCCGACGCCGATGTTCGTCGCCAGCGCCAGCAGCAGCGCCATCAGGGCGAGCGACAGGCCGGGCAGCTGCGCGCGCAGGTCGGCCAGCAGCCACTCCGCGATCACGCTCCGGGCGCGGGTCTGTCCCAGCGCCAGCAGCGCGCCGAGCAGGGGCGGCAGAAGCAGCGCGGCGCCCAGCAGCAGGCCGCCGAGCAGCAGGAAGCCCCCGGCCAGGCCGCCGACCAGCCAGAGCGCGCCCAGGCCGCCCAGGATCAGCGCCGGACCGCCCAGCGCCATCAGGCGGCGCGCGCGGGCCGAGGCGCCGGACCAGGCCAGCAGTCCGGGGGCGGACAGGATCGGCATCCGCGCCACGCGCAGCACGCCCTGCGCCCCCGCCAGCAGCGCGCCGCCAACGGCCATGCCAAGACCGCTGGCGATCCAGGCCGGGCGCAGCGTCAGCCCGCCGTCGACCGGCGCGCCGTAAAGGCCGCGCAGCGTGGCGGCGACATCGGGCAGCAGGGCGGCGGCGACGAGATAGCCGAGGACAAGGCCCAGCAGTCCGGCCAGCAGGGCGAGCACCAGCAATTCGGTCAGAATCAGCAGGGTCAGCGTGCGCGCGGGCAGGCCAAGGGCGCGCAGCGTGCGGAACATCGCGCGGCGCTGTTCGAAAGCCAGTCCGGCCGTGCCGTGGACAATGAACAGGCCGACGGCGAAGGACAGCAGGCCGAAGGCGGTCAGGTTCAGGTGAAAGCTGTCGGTCAGGCGTGCGGCGTCGCTTTGCCGGCCGCGGTCGGTCAGCTCCAGCGCCGGGGCCACCTCGGCAAGCGGCGGCAGCCCCTCCGGCTGGTCGGGCAGCACCAGCAGCCGCGACAGCGCGCCGGGGCGGTTCAGCAGCCGTTCGGCGGTGCCGATGTCGGTCAGCACGACGCCGTCGGGCAGGCCGGTCGTCTCGATCCTTGGCGGCAGGTCCGCCTCCGCGCCGATCCGCGCGACGGTTTCGGGGTTCGCGAAGAGGCGGCCGGGCGGGAGCAGCACGTCGGCGGGGGCGAGCGTCATGCCCTGTCCGGGCATCGACGGCCAGCTCATCCCGTCGACGCCCACCAGCCGCAGGGTCTCCCGGCCAAGGCGCATCCGGCCTTCCAGCACGGGCGAGACCTGCCAGCCCGCGCGGCGCAGCGCGACGTAATCGGCCAGCCTCAGGGTGCCGTCGCGCGCCTTCAGCACCGGCCCGGCATCGCCGCCCAGTTGCGCGGCGGCGCGGGCGTAGCTGGCGCGTGCCTCGGCGTTGATGGCTTGCACGGCGGACCAGAGGCCGGTGGCCAAGGCGAGGCCAAGAATGAGCGTGGCCAGCTGGCCCGGCTGACGCCGCCAATGCGACAGCAGCGCCGTAACGGCGGCGGCGATCACCGAAGCGCCCCGCTGGTCAGGTGGACCCGGCGGCCCAGCCGGGCGGCGATGCGTTCCGAGTGGGTGACAAGCAGCAGCGCCGCGCCGGTCTCGGCGACGAGGTCCAGCATCAGCGTCAGCACGGCGTCGCCGGTGGCCTCGTCGAGGTTGCCGGTCGGCTCGTCCGCCAGCAGCAGGCGCGGGCGCAGCGCCATGGCGCGGCCAATGGCGACGCGCTGTTGCTGGCCGCCTGAAAGCGTCTCGGGATACCGCGCGAGCAGGGCGTCCAGCCCAAGCCGCTGCGCCAGCTGCGTGACCCATTCAGGGTCGTGCCGCCCGCCGAGACGGGCGTGAAAGGCGAGGTTCTGGCCGACGGTCAGCGACGGCACCAGGTTGAACTGCTGGAACACCAGCGCCACCGGCCCCCTCCGGATCGCCGCGCGGCCCGCGTCGTCAAGCGCGGAATAGGCGGTGCCGTCCAGCCGGATTTCGCCGCCATCGACAGTGTCCAGGGCCCCGGCGAGGTGCAGCAGCGTGCTCTTGCCGCTGCCGCTTTCGCCGGTCAGGGCAAGGGTTTCGCCCGCGTCCAGCGTCAGCGAGACGCCGTCGAGCACGGCACGTTCCGCGCCGGGATAGCGTTTGACGACGCGGTCGATGTCCAGCAACACGGGGGCACACACTCCATCAATCGGGCGCACAGGACCACGGTTCGCGGGGCGCGTCCACCCGGGGAATGAGCGTCCGCCGGCCGGTGACGGGCAGGGGGGCTGGCGCGGCGTCGCGGGAAAGCTTATCTTGTAGCCATCAAGATCCGGGAAGGACGACGCTATGCGCTCTGTTTTCAAACCTTTGGCGATCCTGCTGGCGCTTGGTCTGCCTGCCGTCGCGCTGGCCGACGGCCAGGACAATGCCAAGCGTTGCGACATGCTGGCGCGCAAGGCATCGGGACATACGCCGGGTCTGATCCCGCCGATCCGGCTGGGGGCGGTGACGCTGAAGATCACCGGCTCGGTCGCCTTCGGCGTCGACAGCCAGCGCGGGGCGATCGCCACCACCTCGGCGCGCGGCGCCGATGCGCGGGACTTCGACCGCGACCGCAAGGAAGCCGAATACACCCGCTACTACAACGAGTGCCTGACCGGCCGCTGAGTCACACGGCGACCCGCAGCCGCATCGCCAGCGCCGCGACGCGGGCGCGCAGGCCGTCGCGCACGGGTCCGTTGCGGGGGGGATCGCGCAGCGTGTCGAACCAGTGGCGCGGCGGGGAGCGCCCGGCCTGACGGGTCCAGGTCAGCGCGCGCAAGACGGATTGCGCGCCGGACGGCAGGTGGTTGGGGATATCGAAGCCGTTGAGCGTCGCCCAGACGCCGGTCCACAGACGTCCGACCGACCAGGGGTTGTAACCGCCGCCGCCCAGCACCAGCAGGCGCGGAGCCAGGTGCATCAGCGCCTTCACCGCCGACCAATGCGCGTTGTTTGACAGCGTCAGTCGCGACAGCGGATCTTCGGCCACGGCGTCCGCCCCGCATTGCAGGACCACTACGTCGGGCCGGTGCGCCGCGACGGCGGGCAGGATGACGTCGTGCAGGGCCAGGGCGAATTCGTCGTCGTTCAGGTCGCGTGGCAGGGGCAGGTTGAAGACATTGCCCGCACCCCGGTCGCTCAGCGCGCCTGTAAAGGGCCAGCGGCCTTCCTCGTGGGTCGAGACCAGCAGCACCTCGGGCGTGTCGCGGAACGCCACGTCCACCCCGTCGCAGTGGTGGGCGTCGATGTCGACATAGGCGATGCGGCGCAGCCCGCGGTGGCGCAGGGCGAGCATCGCGAGGACGGGATCGTTGAAATAGCAGAAACCGTTGGCGCGGTCGGGCAGCCCGTGGTGGGTACCGCCGCCGGGGTGGTAGACGACATGCCCTGCCGCGACCAGCTCCGCCGCCAGCAGCGCGCCGCCCGCGCCGGTGGCGGGGCGGCGGAACATCTCGGGGTAGACCGGGTTGGACAGCGTGCCAAGACCGTGACGACGGCGCACCTCGTCCGTGACGGTCTGCGAGGCTTCGGCGGCCTGCAGGGCAGCGACGTAGTCGGGCGTATGGAAGGCGGTCAGCGCGGCCGGGCGCAGGCGCGGGCTGGTGCGGTAGTTGTGCGGGCCCAGCCAGCCAAGCGCGCGGGACAGGTCGGTCACGGTCGGCACGCGGGGGATCGCCAGCGGGTGTCTGCGCCCGAAGGTCGAGCCCCGGTAGATGTCGTTTCCAAGGAACAGCGGCTGTGTCATGGCTGCGATGCTGCCGGGAAAACTGCCGCCGGGCAATCGCGCGTTGTGGTCAATCGGCGCCGCCGGGCCTACCTCTTGGCCCATGACCGGCAAACCGCACCTGCTGACGCCCGCCGCGCTGCCCTTCGTCCTGTGGAGCGCGCTCGGCCGGTTCGAGCGCAACGGCGGCTGGATCCTGGCGAGCCATGTCGCCATGTCGCTGATGCTGGCGCTGTTTCCGTTCTTCCTTTTCGTGGTGGCGCTGGCCAGCGCCCTGTCGAGCGCGCCGAACGTCGATCAACTGGCCGGGCTGATCCTGACGATCTGGCCCGAGGCGGTGGGCCAGCCGCTGGTCGAAGAGCTCAAGTCGGTGCTGTCGAACGGCAACGTGCAGCTGGTGACGCTGGGCGGGGCGCTGGCGCTCTACTTCGCCTCGAACGGGATCGACGCGATCCGTCTGGCGATCACGCGGGCCTATCGCGACATCGACCCGCGCCCGTTCTGGAAGACAAGGGCGCTGTGCCTTGTCTTCGTGCTGGTCGGCGGGGTGGTTCTGCTGGCGAGCCTGACCCTGGGGCTGGGCCTGCCGGCCTATTTCCACCTGGTGGCCGAGCGTATCCCCGATCCACTCGGCACCTGGATCGAGAACCGGCTGCTGAAGACCGCGGTGGTGGTGCTGCTGCTGACGCTGGGCGTCTCGGCCTTCCACATCTGGCTGCCGGGGATGCGGCACCGCTTCGGCGAGGTCTGGCCGGGCGTGGTGCTGACGATCCTGCTCTGGTTCGGCGCGGTCTGGGGCTTCTCGCTCTACATGAACCACTTCGCCAACTACGCCGCGACCTACGCGGGGCTGGCGGCGGCGATGGCGGCGCTGATCTTCCTCTACCTGATCGGGGCAATCCTGATCCTCGGGGCCGAGTTCAACGCGGCGCTGCACCGGCGGCGGGACGGGATCGACGACTGAACCTGTCAAGTTGTCGTCAAACGCCCCGGATCGGCCCAAGGGCCGCCCCAAGCCCGGCGCAATCGTCGGGCATCACGCTCCCGACCCGACCGGAGCCTGCCATGACCATGACCCCCGCCCGCCGCGATGTGCTGTTCGAGATGCTGCGCCGCCAGAACATCGCGCAGGTGTCGCTGCGCCGGACCATCGGCGAAGACCGCGCGGCCCGCGACGCGGCCGAGGCGACCGCCTTCCTGGGCAAGGCGCTGCGGTCCTGGGGGCCGGGTTCAGCCGCGAAAGCCGGTGGCCACGACGAATTTCTCGGAACTGTCCGCCCGTGACGCCGGCGGCTTGACGTTCGCCACCTTGTCGAAGCGCTGCTTCAACAAGGTCTGCAACTGGCTTTCCGCCCCGCCTGCCAGCACCTTGGCGACAAACGTCCCGCGGGGGGCCAGCACGTCGAAGGCGAAATGCGCCGCCGCCTCGCACAGCGTGACGATGCGCAGGTGGTCGGTCTGCTTGTGTCCCGAGGCCGCCGCCGCCATGTCGGACATCACCACGTCGGCCTGACCGCCAAGCCAGTCCTTGACCTTCACGTCCGCATCGTCCTCGAGGAAATCGAGCTGGTGGATCTCGGCCCCCGCCACCGGTTCGACCTCCTGCAGGTCGACACCGATGATCCGCCCCACCGCCTTGCCCGACTTCTCGCCCAGCGCGTTGATGCGCGGGACGGCGACCTGGAGCCACCCGCCGGGCGCGCAGCCGAGGTCGACGACCCGCGCGCCGGGCACGAGAAAGCGGAACTTGTCGTCAAGCTCGAGGATCTTGTAGGCCGCGCGGCCGCGATAGCCTTCGGCCTTGGCGCGGCGCACATAGGGGTCGTTCAGCTGCCGTTGCAGCCAGAGGGTCGAGGACATCTTGCGCCCGCGCGCGGTCTTGACCTTGACGGTCAGGTCGCGCTGGCCGCGCCCGGAGGTGTTCTTGGCCATGTGCAGGCTCCTTTCCGGTTCAGCCTTAGTGGCGTGGCCCTCCGGGCACAAGCGGCGGAAGGTCAGCGGGTGGCGTCGGAGGCGGCGAAATGGGCAAGCTGATCGGCATGGGCCTTCTGCCAGGCGCGCCGGGCCTGGTTGCGGGCGACATAATCCTTGAGCGTGTCGCGGCCGTCCAGCGCGCCAAGATCGCCGGGCACGCGCAGGATATCCGACAGCAGCAGGTCGGCGACGCTGAAGGTGCCGGTCAGCCAGTCGCGGTCGGCCAGCACCGCCTCGAGCCGGTCGAAACGCTGCTCCATCCAGCCGGTCAGCGGCGACTCCGTCTGGCCCGAGATGCGCAGGAACCACCAGGGCACCGTCACCATCTCGACCGAGTTCAGGGCGGCGACGACCCATTGCAGGACGTCGGCGCGGGCCTGTCCGCCCTCTGGCATCAAGGCCGCGGTCTTGCCGGCGATGTGCAGCAGGCAGGCGCCGCTTTCGAACAGGCGCAGGCCGTTGTCGTCGAGGAAAGGCACCTGCCCGAAGGGCTGCCGCGCGATGTGGTCGGGGCCGCGATCGTCGAAGGGCACCGTGGCGACGTCATAGGCGAGTCCCGCCTCCTCAAGCGCCCAGCGCAGGCGCAGGTCGCGGACGTAGCCGCGCGGGCCGGGCGGCACCCAGTCGAAGGTCCAGATGGTGATCTTGCCGCTCATGCCGTTCCCTCGCCGTGCCGGGCCGATGATAAGTCGCCGCGATGCCCTGTCCTGTCAGTAAGGCCCGTCCTCCAGCACGCCATCCGCGCTCATCTGGGCGTAAAGCAGCCCCTCGCGCAGGCCCCGGTCGGCGACCGACAGGCGGTCGGTCGGCCAGCAGCGCAGCAGGGCCTGGAGAATGGCCGAGCCGGACATGATCAACGCCTGCCGGTCCTCGCCGATGCGGGGATCCCTGAGGCGGCCTTCGGGGCCGAGCGCGAGGTAGCGGCGGATCACCGTATCGATCTGGTCCGAGGTCATCCGCAGCCCGTCGACCTTGGTGCGGTCGTAGCGCTTCAGGCCCAGATGGCTTGCGGCGACGGTGGTGACGGTGCCCGAGGTTCCGACGATCTGGAACTGGCCCTTGTCGGCAATCAGCTCGCGGTAGGGGGTGAACCCGGCCAGGTTTTCCTCGAAATGCCAGCTCATCAGGGCAAACCGCGCGGCGTCGTCCTCGACGTCCGAGAACTGGTCGCGCAGGGTGGCGACGCCGAGCGGGACCGAGATCCAGTCGACCACGCGGGCCGCCGGAAACGGGCTTTCCGGCGGGTGGAAACCGGCGTGCAGGCGCATGATCGCGCGCGGACGGTCGCGGTGGGGCACCTGGGTCAGGTCGATCCACACCAGTTCGGTCGAGCCGCCGCCGATGTCCACCACCAGAAGCTGGTCGGTCCGCGTAGAGACCAGCGGCGCGCAGGAAATGACGGCCAGGCGCGCCTCTTCCTCCGGCTGGATCACCTCCAGCGCCATGCCGGTCTCGTGGCGCACCAGCTGGATGAACTCGCCCGCGTTGCGCGCGCGGCGGCAGGCCTCGGTGGTGACGAGGCGCATCCGGCTGACCTTGTTGCGCTTCAGCTTCTGCTGGCAGATGCGCAGCGCCTGCACGGTACGCGCCATCGACGAACGCGACAGGCGGCCCGTGCGTTCAAGGCCGGAGCCAAGCTGGACCGACTTCGAGAAGCTGTCGACGACATGGAAACCGCTGCCCTTGGGCTGGGCGATCAGCATGCGGCAACTGTTGGTGCCCAGATCCAGTGCCGCATAGAGCTCGGCCTGGTCGGGCGGTTCGGGCGCGGGGCTTTCGACCGCTCTCGGAAAAGCGCCCGCACCGTCGCGACGCCTGGGCGCCATCGTAACGCCCTCCGATTTCGAGTTGCCTTCACAATAGGCAGGCGTCCCCGGTCGCGCAAGGGGCGCCTTGGGGGCGGCTTGGGGGCGCTGACGCCGCGTGGCCTCGTCCGACCCCGGTCTGGCCAAACGCGCCAAGTCGCGACTATGGTGGGATGTGTCGAAAACGTCATTCGCCGACGTGGCAAGCTGCCCTAAGTAGGGCCAACGGAAGAGGGAATCAGGGAATGCCGGACGTCACCATCGTGTACTGGCGCGATATTCCGGCGCAGGTCATCGTCGGCAAGGGCCGGCGCGGGTCGAAACGGCAGTTGCCCGAGCGCTTCGAGCAGGCGATCGACCGGGCGGCGATGAAGGCGAATGCGCGCGATACCGACGCTTACCTCGCGGAATGGCGCAAGGGCGAACCCTACGCGGTCGACGGCGAACCCGATGCGGTGGCCGAGGCCGAGGCGGCGCGGATCGAGGCGGAATACGACGCGGCCCGCATCCGGGCGCTGATCGACAACGACGGACGGGCATGAGCCCGAAGAGCTTTTGGGAGGCCACTATGGCTTTGTTGAACTTCAGACGTCGCGAAACCCCGGCCGAGCGCGTGAATAACGGCGCGGTGGAGGCCTTCCTGGACGGCTACTCCATCGAGGTGATGCCGCGCACCGCCGAGAAGGTCGAGAATTTCCGCGACCTGCTGCCCGAGGGCACCCGCGTCTACATCGCCCATATCGACGGCACGCCGATCGAGGACATGGTGGCGACGGCGAAGCGGCTGAACGCCGACGGCTATCCGGTGATGCCGCACTTTCCGGCGCGGATCATCAAGGACAAGGCAACGCTGGCCGACTGGATCGCCCGTTACCAGGGCGAGGCCGACGTGCGGCAGGGCCTGATCCTCGCGGGCAACCCGGCGCAGCAGATGGGCGAACTCGACAGCTCGATCCAGTTGCTGGAAACGGGTCTCTTCGACAGGGCGGGCTTCAAGCGCCTGCACGTCGCCGGCCACCCCGAGGGCAACCGCGACATCGACCCCGACGGCAGCATGAAGAACGTCAGCCAGGCGCTTGCCTGGAAACAGAAGTTCTCGGAAACCACCGACGCCGAGATGGCGATCGCCACGCAGTTCTGCTTCGAGGCGAAGCCGATCATCCAGTGGGCCGACGACCTGAAGGCGGCGGGCATCGCGCTGCCGATCCACATCGGCATCGCCGGTCCGGCGAAACTCCAGACCCTCATCAAGTTCGCCATCGCCTGCGGTGTCGGCCCCTCGCTGAAGGTGCTGCAGAAGCGCGCGATGGACGTGACCAAGCTGCTGCTGCCCTACGAGCCGACCGAGGTGATCGCCGAGCTGGCCGCCCACAAGGCGGCGAACCCCGACTTCAACATCGAGCACGTCCACTTCTTCCCGCTTGGTGGCATCAAGACCAACGCCACCTGGGCCATCGAAAACGGCGGCGCCTCGGGGCGCCCGGCCAACGCCTCCTGAAAGGACGCCCATGACCCGCACCATCGTCGAGAGCAAGACCAAGACCGCGATCATCGGCTTTGACCAGCCGTTCTGCGTGATTGGCGAGCGCATCAACCCCACGGGCCGCAAGAAGCTGGCCGCCGA
>JAGRMS010000442.1 GCA_020441135.1 Pseudooceanicola sp. | reverse complement strand
CGTGCAGGCGCTGTTCCAGATGGAACAGTCGGGCCAGTCCGCGCGCCAGATCGTGGTGGAGTTTCTC
Source organism: Pseudooceanicola sp. (assembly GCA_020441135.1). Classification (GTDB taxonomy): domain Bacteria; phylum Pseudomonadota; class Alphaproteobacteria; order Rhodobacterales; family Rhodobacteraceae; genus Seohaeicola_A. Next base: position 1,652 of record JAGRMS010000442.1, on the reverse strand, counting down.
GACCACCGGTTCGGCGCGACCTATGACGGCGAGGAGATGATCGAGGGCGACCCCGACCTGTTCAAGGCGCTGATCGAGGACGCGGTGAACTACCAGGCGCGGATCGACCAGATGACCGACCGCGCGCTGGTGGCGAAATGGCCCATCGCCCGCATCGACCCCACCCTGCGCGGGCTGTTCCGCGCCGCCGGGGCCGAGCTGGTGCAGAAGACGACGCCGCCCAAGGTGGTCATCACCGAATACGTCGACGTCGCCAAGGCCTTCTTCCCGGACGGGAAAGAGGCCAAGTTCGTCAATGCCGTCCTCGACCACATGGCCCGCGAGGCGCGGCCAGAGGCGTTCTGAGGGACACGGTCTCCGTCTGGCCGCAGGGTGCGCGCTCCGCACGCACCGCCCCCGAAATTCGAATGGCTCCGTAGGGTGGGCAATCTGCCCACCGATCGGGATACCCCAAGCGCGGCTCTGACGAAACGCGCCCGCCCTGCCTTGCGGGGAGGGGTGCAAAATCCTTGGCGGACTCGTCCCGAAAACGTTACTTTGAGAAAACCTATTTAAAACAGAAACTTGATCCCCCGTCCTAGCTAGGACACTTTTTGGACCCCGCCAAACAGCCGTTTCAAGGCTCCCCACTGGGTCAGCGCCACCCCCACCAGGATCAGCACCAGGGCCACCAGAAGCGAAGCCTTCAATGGCTCTCCCAGGAAGATCACCCCCAGCGAGACCGACCACAGCGGCACCTGGTAATTCGTCAGGCTCATGAACACCGGCCCCGCCGTCCGCGCGACGATGATCCGCAAGAGATTGGCGGCGGCGGTTGGAAACAGACCGAGAATGGCGATCAGGAAGAACCCCTTCGCCCCCGGATCCGGCGGCAGCCCGTGGGTCGCCAGTGCCAGCGGCACCACCACCACGGACCCGATCAGCAGCGTCGCTGCCGACAGCCCCACCGGATCGAGCGGCGGCAGGCGGCGCAGCAGCACCGAACTGACGGCATAGCACCCCGCCGCCGCGAGACAAGCCAGCCGCCCGAACGGCTCCATCCCCGCCCCCGAACTGGTGAAGGCCCCGGGCCCCATCAGCACGAGAATGCCCGCGAACCCGATCAGGAACCCGATGGCCCGCCGCAGGGTCAGCCGCTCTCCGGGCAGCAGGAAATGCGCCAGCGGCAGCACGATCAGCGCCACCGCCGCCATGCTGACCCCGGTAAAGGAAGAGGTGACGTATTGCTGCCCCCAGGCCAGCAACATGAAGGGCGCCGCCGCCGACAGCACCGAGGCAGCTGTCAGCTCGCCCCAGGCACGCCGCTCCGAGGTGAACATCCGCGCGCCACGCCCCACCCAGACGCAGCCGGTGATCAGCGCCGCAAAGGTGATCCGCCCGGCCGCCACCCAGAAAGGCGGCGCGGTTTCCAGCGCCAGCGCCTGCACCATGAATGTGCCGCCCCAGGTAAAGCCGAGCGTGACGATCATCAGCCAGGAGGCCGCGGTGATATTGGGTTGGTCGGTCATGCCGACAGCAAAGACCCCGGCGCGTGGCCGGGGTCAATCGCATTCGCTTCGCTATGGAGCGAAGGGTTCAGTTCTTCGCCTTGTCCACCATCTTGCCCTTGGTGATCCAGGGCATCATCGCGCGCAGCTTCTCGCCGACTTCCT
>JAGRMS010000441.1 GCA_020441135.1 Pseudooceanicola sp. | reverse complement strand
CCAGACCGACTTCACCGCCAAGATCATCGACGACGGGCGCGTGACCTTCCAGACCCGATCCGTCATCGGCATGAACCAGGGCGACCGCCGCAGCCCCGAGTTCTCGGACGAGATGGAGCACATGATCATCAACCCGAGCTGGCATGTGCCGCGCTCGATCATCGTCAAGGAATACCTGCCGCAGCTTCAGAACAACCCGAACGCCGCGCGCCACCTGATCATCACCGACAGCCGGGGCCGCCGGGTGGACCGCGCGAACATGGACTTCACCCAGTTCAGCACGCGGAATTTCCCCTTCGACATGCGGCAGGCGCCGGGCGACGGCAATGCGCTTGGCAAGGTCAAGTTCATGTTCCCCAACGCGAACAACATCTACCTGCACGACACGCCCGCGAAGAACCTCTTCGCCCGCGAGGTGCGCGCCTATTCGCACGGCTGCATCCGGCTCGCCGACCCGTTCGACTTTGCCTATGCGCTGCTGGCGGTGCAGACGGACGATCCCGTCGGCTTTTTCCAGGCCAAGCTGAGGACGGGAGCGGAAACGAAGGTCGATCTGGAGCAGCATGTGCCCGTTCACCTGATCTATCGCACGGCACAGGTCGATGCGCGCGGCAAGGCCGAGTTCCGCCGCGACGTCTATGGCCGCGACGCCAAGATCTGGGAGGCGCTGCAACGCGCCGGGGTGGCGCTGCCCTCGGTTCAGGGATAAGCCTGCGGCCCGAAGCGCAAGCGGAGGCTGGGATCCCCGAAGCGCAAGCGGAGGGCGGCGGTCATGACCCATAGCATCCAGGCGATTGCAGCGGCGATCGGCGGCGAGGCCGTTGGCGATACCGCGCTGACGATCGTGCGCGCGACGGAACCCGCCGACGCCGGGCCGGACGATCTGGCGATGGCGATGACGCCGAGGTTTCAGGCCGCCATCGGCAAGGGACAGGCCCGCGCCGCGCTGCTGGCCGCTGGCACCGACTGGCAGGGCTTGGGCCTTGCGGCGGCGATCCTCGCCCCCCGCGCGCGGCTGGCGATGGCGGGGCTGACCGCCCTGCTCGACCCCGGACAAGGTTTTGCCGCTGGTATCCACCCCTCGGCGGTGGTCGATCCCACCGCCGTCATCGGCGCAAATGTCTCCATCGGCCCTCTCTCGGTCATTGGCCCCCGCGCCCGCATCGGGGCCGGTTCGGTCATCGGCCCGCATTGCGTCATCGGGGCAGAGGTGACGCTTGGCGACAACGCCTTCCTGCGCGAGATGGTCAGTATCGGCGCCCGCGCGCGCATCGGCGCGCGTTTCGTGGCGCAGCCCGGCGTGCGGATCGGCGGCGACGGGTTTTCCTTCGTCACGCCCGAGGTTTCGGGAGTCGAGATGGCCCGCGCGACGCTGGGCGACCAGGGCGATGCCAAGCCGCAGGCCTGGCTGCGCATCCACTCGCTCGGCTCTGTCACCATCGGCGACGATGTCGAGATCGGCGCGAACTCCACCGTCGACAGCGGCACCATCCGCGACACCGTCATCGGTTCGGGCACCAAACTCGACAGCCAGGTGCAGGTCGGCCACAACGTGCGGATCGGCACCGATTGCCTGCTCTGCGCCCAGGCGGGCGTGGCGGGATCGTCCGAGATCGGCAACAACGTGGTGCTCGGCGGCCAGACCGGCGTCGGTGACAACCTGACGGTTGGCGACCGGGTGATCGCGGCGGGGGCGACCAAGATCCTGTCGAACGTGCCCGAGGGGCGCGTGATGATGGGCTATCCGGCGGTGAAAATGGACGCCTTTACCGAGGCTTACAAGGTGATCCGCCGACTGCCCCGCCTCGCCCGTGACGTCGCGGCGCTGAAGAACGCGGTTTTCAAGGGCAACGGTTCCGAGTAAGGGAACGCGCAAGGGCATCAGCGGGGGGCCGACATGAGCATCCAGGACCGTGTCATCGCGATCATCGCCGAACAGGCCGTGCTGGAACCGTCCGACGTGACGCCGGAAAGCTCGCTGGACGAACTCGGGATTTCCAGCCTCGGCCTGGTCGAAAGCATCTTCGCCATCGAGGAAGAATTCGACATCTCGATCCCCTTCAACGCCAACGAACCCGGCGCCAGCGACTTCGACATCTCCAGCGTCGCCGCCATCGTGCGCGGGATCGAGTCGCTGGTGGCCGAGAAGGCCTGAGGCGCACCCAGATGAAACGGGTGGTCATCACCGGCGCCGGCACGATCAACGCGCTGGGCCATTCCGTGCCCGAGACGCTGGATGCGATGCGCGAAGGCCGCTGCGGCATCGGCGATCTCGACTTCCGCGACGTCGACCGCCTTGCGATCCGCATCGGCGGACAGGTCCGCGGCTTCGAGGCCGAGGGCCGCTTCAACCGCCAGCAGATGACGCTCTACGACCGCTTCACCCAGTTCACCCTGGCGGCGGCGCAAGAGGCGATCACCCAGTCCGGGCTGGAGTTCCAGGGCGATCTCGCCGCGCGTTCGGGCGTCGTGCTCGGTACCGCGGGGGGCGGCGTCTCGACCTGGGACGACAACTACCGGGCGGTCTACGAAGAGGGCAAGAACCGCGTCCATCCCTTCGTCGTGCCGAAGCTGATGAACAACGCTGCCGCCAGCCACGTCTCGATGGAGCACAACCTCAAGGGCCCCTCCTTCACCGTCTCGACCGCCTGCGCCTCGTCGAACCACGCGATGGCCCAGGCCTTTGCCATGGTCCGTTCCGGCATGGCCCCGGCGATGGTCACGGGCGGATCGGAATCGATGCTCTGCTTCGGCGGCGTCAAGGCCTGGGAGGGTTTGCGCGTCATGTCCAAGGACGCCTGCCGCCCCTTCTCGCTGAACCGCAACGGCATGGTGCAGGGCGAAGGCGCCGGCGTCTTCGTCTTCGAGGACTACGACCACGCCCGCGCGCGCGGCGCCGACATCCTCTGCGAGGTGATCGGCTTCGCCATGTCCTCGGACGCCGCCGACATCGTGATGCCCTCGAAACAGGGCGCCGCCCGGGCGATGGCCGGGGCGCTGGCGGATGCGAGGATCGACCGGTCCGAGGTCGGCTACATCAACGCCCACGGCACCGGCACGACCGCCAACGACAAGACGGAATGCGCCGCCGTGGCCGACGTCTTCGGCCCGCAGGCCGACAAGCTGATGATCTCTTCCACCAAGTCGATGCACGGCCACCTTATCGGCGGCACCGGCGCGGTGGAGCTGCTGGCCTGCATCATGGCGCTGCGCGACGGGGTGATCGCCCCCACCATCGGCTACGAGGAACCCGACCCCGAATGCGCGCTCGACGTGGTGCCGAACACCGCGCGCGAGGCAAAGGTGACGGTCGCCCTGTCAAACGCCTTCGCCTTTGGCGGGCTGAACGCCGTCCTCGCCCTGCGCCGCGTATGAAAAAGGCCCGGGACGAGCGCCCGGGCCTCTCTGCCAAGGGTCTGAAGGTCAGTTGTTGCTGACCACGTCCACCACGTTGTAACCGGCGGTGAACCCCTTCAGCGACATATCCAGCGTTACCACCTGGTCGGGCGCGGGGGCCGGGCGCAGCGAGATCTGGGCGATCTTGCCCTTCTTGAAAGCGGCGATATCGGCCTCGGTCAGGCCGATCTGCGCGACGCAGCCGATCGGGTTGCAGAAGGAATAGTTGTACCGCTTGCCCGGAGCGCCATCGATCGAGATGGTCAGCTGCGCCGGCAGCAGCGTCTCCAGCGGCACCACCACGGTCGCCCCTGCCACCGCCTGGTTGCCGTCCTTGATCCGGAACAGCGACACCTCGGCCATCGGGGTATTGTCCTCGCCGGTCAGGATCTGCAACAGCGAGCAGGGATCGGTCTCCTGCTCGGTCTTGATGCAGGCCAGATCCCAGTCGTCGAACTTCTGCTTGGAATAGCGCTCGCCCATCTGCGGCCCGTCCGTCGCCGGCTGGCCCAGGTCCAGTTGCGCTTCACCCGTCGTCGCCGGTGCCTCGGCCGCCGGCGCTTCGGCCGCGGGCGCTTCGGTCGTCGTGGTCTGGGCCAGGGCCGCGGTGGTCATCGTCAGCAGGGCGACGGCGGAGACGGTGCAAATCGTTCTGAACATGAGGATCCTGTATCGCTGGTTGTGGTTTTTTGCAGGCTCTAGCACAGCCCGCCCGGCAAGTCAGGCCATAACCCGCGCGGGACACGGGGAATCTTGCCGACGCCCCAAAGAACAAAGGGGGCCCGTGAAGGCCCCCTCGAAGTCGTGTCTCCCCGTCGGACCGGCCGACTTAGTTATTCCGGGCAGGTTACGAAATGGCTTCCCGGTGGTCAACAGCCATCGGCAAAAAACTTCGTGACATTCAGGGGGGTTGGCAGCGCTAACGGGGCGGCAAGAAAAAAGCCGTGCCCGGAGGCACGGCCAGTCTGACAGGGAGGAAAGTCCATGTCCCGGACGAAGCCCGGGTCGCGGACAGCAACCACTCTGGCATTGAAAAGTTAAATTAGTATGCTGCTTCCAAGGCATTTTCTGGGCAGGGATCACCAAGGCATGACGGACAGGATCTTCATCGGCGGCGGCGGGCCGGA
>JAGRMS010000440.1 GCA_020441135.1 Pseudooceanicola sp. | reverse complement strand
ACAAGGGGCGGCTGGTGACGGCCTTCCTGATCAACTACTTCCAGAAATACGTCGGCTACGACTTCACCGCCTCGCTGGAAGACGATCTCGACAACATCAGCGCGGGGGATGCCGACTACAAGGCGGTGTTGTCGCGCTTCTGGCGCGATTTCTCGGCCGCGGTGGCCGAAACGGCGGAACTGCGCATCACCGACGTGCTGGACAAGATCAACGAGGTGCTGGAACCGCACCTGTTCCCGCCGACCGAAGACGGTTCAGACCCGCGCCGCTGCCCCAATTGCGGCGAAGGGCGGCTGTCGATGCGCACGGCGCGGTCGGGCGGGGCCTTCATCGGCTGCTCGAACTACCCCGAGTGCCGCTATACCCGCCCCTTCGGCCCGCCGGGCGCCGAGGGCGACACGATCACCCCGGACGGCAAGGTGCTGGGCGAGGATCAAGGTGACCTGATCACCCTGCGCTCGGGCCGGTTCGGACCCTACGTCCAGCGCGGCGATGCGACCGAGGAGCAGCCCAAACCGCCGCGAGCCTCGCTGCCGAAAGGCTGGGACGCCGATGCGCTGGACCTGGCGAAGGCGCTGATGCTGCTGAGCCTGCCCCGCGAGGTCGGCCCGCACCCCGAGGACGGCGAGATGATCGAGGCGGCGATCGGGCGCTATGGCCCTTACGTCAAGCACGGCCGCATCTACGCGAACCTCGCCAGTGCCGACGAGGTGTTCGAGATCGGGATGAACCGCGCGGTCGAGGTGCTGGCCCAGAAGGCCGCCAGCCGCGGCGCGCGGGGCGCGCCCGCGCAGCCGCTGCGCGAGTTGGGTGCCCATCCCGAAGGTGGCACCGTCGTCGTTATGCCGGGGCGCTACGGGCCGTATGTCAAGTGGGAAAAGGTCAACGCGACCCTGCCGAAGGACGCCACGCCCGAGACGGTGACGCTGGAAACCGCGCTGGCCCTGATCGCCGAGAAGGCGGGCAGCGGCAAGAAGAAGACCGCCGCCAGGAAGGCCGCGCCAAAGAAAGCCGCGCCGAAAAAGGCCACCGCAAAAAAGGCCGCACCGAAAAAGGCCGCGCCGAAGAAGGCTGCGTCGAAGTAGCGCGTCGCTCACACGCCGGTACTCCCACATGTGATTTCCGTTCCGCGCCCGGCCCTGATTGGGTCGGGCGCAGGCAGTTCAGAACCACAGGCAATTCCATGTCCAAGATCACCCGCCGCGGCCTTGTCGCCGCCAGCATGACCGTTCTCGCCGCGCCGACCCTACTGCGCGCGCAAGACGACAACTTCAGCCGCAACAACATCTCGAGCTTTTCCAACCAGCAGCGCGAGGATCACTTCGAGCGGCTGGACATCGTCAGCATCGTCGCCGACACCCGCTCGCGCGCGCTGCATTGGTGGAGCGCGGACGGCACCGACTATCGTGTCTATCCGACCTCGGTGCCCCGCACGGACGAGCTGACCAAGCGCGGCTATACCGAGATCGTGCGCAAGAAGGTGGGGCCAAGCTGGACGCCGACCGCCAGCCAGATGGAACGCTATCCCGACTGGAAGCCGATCCCGCCGGGGCCGGAGAACCCGCTTGGCACCCACGCGATGTATCTCGGCTGGCCCGCCTACATCATCCACGGCACCCACGACACCCGCAAGATCGGGCGGCGCAGCTCGGACGGCTGCATCGGGTTGTATAACGAGATGATCGCCGAACTGTTCGCGATCACACCGATCGGCGCGCAGGTCCGGCTGATCTGACCCGCCACCGTCACGTTGACTCTGCTGCCGCAGCGCGGCATCAGAGTCACGGACAGGATGGAGGCGTCTCTCATGAAGAAGATCTACGAGTCGGCCGCGGCGGCGCTGGATGGCGTGCTGCACGACGGCATGCTGATCGCGGCGGGCGGCTTCGGCCTTTGCGGCATTCCCGAACTGCTGATCGCGGCGATCCGCGACGCGGGCGTGAAGAACCTGACCGTGGCGTCGAACAACGCCGGGGTGGACGATTTCGGCCTGGGCGTGCTGCTTCAGTCCAAGCAGATCAAGAAGATGATGTCCTCCTACGTCGGCGAGAACGCCGAGTTCATGCGCCAGTATCTGAGCGGCGAGCTGGAGCTCGAGTTCAACCCGCAGGGCACCCTCGCCGAGCGCATGCGCGCCGGCGGCTGCGGCATTCCCGGCTTCTACACC
>JAGRMS010000439.1 GCA_020441135.1 Pseudooceanicola sp. | reverse complement strand
CGAACATCTGCGAGGTGGTGCCGAAACCGTTGAGCGAATCGAGCAGCTCGTAGCCGCGCCCGCCGGTCATCGGCAGCCCTTCGCTGGCCAGTGTCAGCCGCAGCTCGTCGCGGTCCGTGGACGGCACATAGATCGACCCGCCGCGCACCTCGAACTGGACGCCACGCTGTTCCAGCGCGCGCACCACGTCACCGGCCGCACCGTTTTCCAGCCCGGCGTAAAGCAGCGTCATCGTCGGCGCCGAGGCGATTCGCGACATCGCCCAGAGCGTTGCGGCCACCGCCAGGGTTGCGGCGACGACGACGATCCGCTTGCGCAGGTCCATGCCCGACCAGGCGGTGATGATCTGTTGCACGTGATTCTCCATGCCTGTCGGCGTTCTGCCCGATGCGGCGATGTTTCCCCGATCCGGCTTAACATTCGGTTAGTCCAAACGGGGCTATGAAGGCGGCGAAAGCGCGTGGGGAAACCGCATGACAGACGCCGTCGCAGAAGTGCCGGAAGAGCCGGTCAAATCGAAGAAAAAGCCGCTGATCATCGGGCTTGTACTGGCCCTTGTCGGGGCCGGCGGGGGCTATTTCGCCGTCAGTTCGGGGCTTTTGCCATTCGGCGGCGAACCTGCGCATGGCGATACCGCGGCGCCCGCCGAACACCACGCCGAAGCGCCGGAACCGCTCGGGGATGTCGGTTTTGTCCCGCTCGAAACCGTCGTGATCTCGCTGACCAGCGCGGCGCATGTGCGCCACCTGAAGCTGACCGCGCAACTCGAGGTGGAGAACGCCTACAAGGCGGATGTCGAGACGTTGCTGCCTCGCGTGCTGGACGTGATGAACAGCTATCTCCGCGCGCTCGACGCCAGCGATTTCGCCGATCCGGCCGCTCTGACGCGGGTGCGCTCTCAACTGCTGCGCCGCATCCAGATCGTCACCGGAGCGGGCCGGGTGCGCGATCTTCTGATCATGGATTTCCTGCTGAACTGAGGGGCTTGGATGGAACTTGTTGCCGATATCCTGCTGGTCGCCGGCGCGTTGGGCGCGGGGCTGTACTGTTTCGTCCTGGCGCGCCGCCTGAATCGCTTCAACGACCTGGAAAAGGGGGTCGGCGGCGCTGTCGCGGTGCTGTCGGCGCAGGTCGACGACCTGACGCGCACGCTGATCGCGGCGCAGTCGACGGCCACGGGGTCGAACGATGTGCTGGCCGACCTCACGGGGCGCGCCGAATCGGTGGCCAGCCGGCTGGAACTGATGATGGCCTCGATGCACGACCTTCCGGTCGCGGCGGCGCCGCCGCAGGAGGAGGAGGAGCCAGCGCCCGAGGAAGCGGTGGCGAACGAACCGGAACAGGTCGCGGACGATGCCCCTCCGGCGCGGAAAGGCGTCATGTTCATGCGGCATGACAGCGCGCGGCGGGGGGCGGCCTGATGGCCCGCCCGCGCCTGCCCGGCCGCAGGATGGGGGCGCTGTTCTGCGTCGCGGCCATGCTGATCGGCTCGGCGTCGATCCGGCTGGCGCTCGACATCGGCCCCGCCATCGCGCGCGAAGCGCAGGCCGCGGCGGAGTCCGCGCATGACGCGCCGAGGGATGATGCGCAAGCGGAGACGGCCCCATCAGGCGTCCCGCCGCGGGCGGACCTCGAGGCATTGTACAACGCGTTGAAACAGCGCGAGTCGGCGGTCGAATCGCGCGAGCGCCGGATCGAGGACCGGATGAAGGCGCTGCAGGTGGCCGAACAGGCGGTCGATCGCAAGATGGCGGCGCTGGTCGAGGCCGAGGACTCGCTGAAGAAGACGCTCGCCCTGGCGGACGGCGCCAGCGAAAACGACCTGGCGCGGCTGACCGCGGTCTACGAGCGGATGAAGCCGAAGCAGGCCGCGCCGCTGTTCGAACAGATGGATCCGGCCTTTGCCGCCGGGTTCCTGGCCCGCATGAAGCCCGAGGCGGCGGCGGCGATCCTGTCGGGCCTGTCGTCGCAGGCGGCCTACACGATCAGCGTCATCCTGGCCGGCCGCAATGCGACGGTTCCGAAAAACTAGGTCAGTCTTTGTTAAACCCGCGCCGTCATAGTGGCGTGGCAGCAGGCCCCGGAGGCAGGTCATGATCGGCATCATCGGTATCGCGACGATTTTCGTGATGGTCTTCGGCGGCTATCTCGCCGCTGGCGGCAAGATGGGCATCATCCTGAAATCGCTGCCTTTCGAGATGATCATCATCGGCGGCGCGGCGGTCGGCGCCTTCCTGATCGGCAACGATTTCGGCGCGGTCAAGCACACCGTCAAGGACGTCGGCAAGGTCTTCAAGGGTCCGAAATGGAAGCCGGACGACTACCGCGACCTGCTCTGCCTGCTCTTCGCCCTGATCCGCATGGCGCGGCAGAACCCGGTGGCGATCGAGCAGCACATCGAGGCGCCGTCCGAATCGACGATCTTCTCGAAATACCCGCGTATCCAGTCCGACCGCGAGGCCATCGACCTGATCTGCGACACGATCCGGTCGGCCTCGATGAACTACGACGACCCGCACCAGGTCGAGGAGGTGTTGGAAAAGCGGATCGAGGCCAACCTGCATCACGCCCTGCACTCCAGCCACGCGCTCCAGGGGATTGCCGACGGTCTGCCCGCGCTCGGGATCGTCGCGGCGGTGCTCGGGGTGATCAAGACCATGGCCTCGATCGACCAGCCGCCCGAGGTGCTGGGCAAGCTGATCGGCGGCGCGCTGGTCGGGACGTTCCTCGGCGTGTTCCTCGCCTATGGCCTGATCGGGCCGTTTTCCTCGAAGGTGAAGTCGGTGGTGGAGGAGGATGCACATTTCTACCAGCTGATCCGCGAGGTTCTGGTCGCCAACCTGCACAACCACGTCGCGGCGATCTGCATCGAGGTCGGACGGCAGAACGTGCCCTCGCACATCCGCCCCAGGTATTCCGACCTGGAAGAGGCGCTGAAGGCCACCAAGCAGGACGCCGCATGATACAGTTCCTTGTCGCGCTTGTTCTGTTCCTCAGCGCAGCGCAGGTTTCGGCCCAGGCCATTGTCGTTCGGTCCGGCGAACACGGTTCGTTCACCCGGCTGGCGTTTCGCCTGCCCGATCCGAAAGGGTGGGTGTTGAACGCGAAGGATCGCTCGGCCACAATTGTTGTCGAGGCACCAGGTGTCGTCTTTGATACAACCGACATCTACCGCAGGATATCGCGCGACCGCATTGAAGCGGTCCGGCAGGACGGCGCCGGGGCTCCGTTGATCCTGGACCTGGCCTGCGACTGCCCGGTTTCGACCTTCGTGGAAAACAACGGCTACCTGGTTGTCGACATCGGCGATCCCGTGGGTCCGCCACCGGCTGCGCGCGCGGTCGGGCGGCCCCGGCTTGCCAGCGGCCTGCTGCCGTATCGCTTTCGGCCGGAGCCTGTCGCCGCACCCGAACCGGATCGCGTGGAACTGCCGCTTGCGCCGGCGATGCCCCGGCGCAAGCTGCGTCCGCCCGTCCTGCAGCCTTCGGCGGATCTGCGGATTGCCGCGCCGGATGCCATCGTCGACGTTTCGCTGATGGAGCGGAAGCTTGCCGAGCAGATCGGCCGCGCCCTGGACCAGGGGCTGATCGATCCGTCGCAGCCGGACGGTCCGGCCGCCGCACAGGGCGAGCGCCAGGAAGACGAGGGGCAGCACTCCGCGGAAGGTGGTTCGGTGCCTGGCGGGCCGCCCGCTCCAGGGCACGACAGTGCGGAGGACGTCAAGCCGGGCGAGCCAAATTTCACGGTGCGCACGGCAATCGACCGCGACCTGTCCGGGGTCGCCAACACGCTCGCAAGCAGAGAGGCGTCACGATGCTGGCCGCCGGGCAGCGTTGCCATTGCCGATTGGACGACCGGGCAGGGCTTCGCGGCAGAGACCGGGTTCTGGCGGACGCGGCTGGTTGGCGAACTTGACAGGGTCGACCGCAAAGCCGCGCTCGCGCTTGCGCGGACCTATCTGTATTTCGGTTTCGGTGCGGAAGCGGATCAGGTTCTGGAACTGGTGTCCCCGCAGACCGACGAGACCCGGAGGTTGCGCGCGCTCGGGCGGATCATCGACGGGCGGAAACCGGGAGATGACAATCCCTTTGCCGACCAGTTGCGGTGCGACGGCGATCAGGCGCTCTGGGCCGCGTTGTCTGTCCCCGCGGGCCTGGACCGGGCAAACCAGGATGCGATTGTCCGCGCGGTGCTCCGGCTTCCCGCGACGATCCGTGAACATGTCGGTTCCGATGCGGCCCGTCGCCTGGCCAAGGCGGGCCACGCCGAGAGAGCGGCGACGATCCTGCGCGGTATCGGCCGGGTCGCGGAACCCTCGTCGCCTGGACAACTCCTGGCCGCGGCCGCGACCGCCGACCTGCACGGGCATTCCGACAAGGCGGAGGCCAACCGGGAAACCGTCGCGCGCGGCAATTCGGCGCTGTCCTCCGAGGCGCTGGTCGAACTGATCGACGGCCAGCTTGCCGCAAGGGGCAGTGTTGCACCCGACCTGCCGGACCTGGCCGCGGCCTATGCGACCCAGCACCGGCATGACGGGGACGGCCCGGTCCTGCGGCGCGCGCACGCCCTGGCGCTGGCCCTGGACGGGCGGTTTGACGACGCGTTCGCGGCGCTGCGCGATATTGACGAAACCGATGGGCCGACAGCGGCGCCAGCGCTTCGGGCGGACCTTCTGGGCCTGCTGACGGACCGTGCCGACGACATCACTTTCCTGGACCATGCGCTGTCGCAGCTCGAGGGCGATGCCGCGGCCCTGCCCGACGCGCTTGGAAATGCGCTGGCGGCCCGGCTCCTCGGGCTTGGATTTTCCCGGCAGGCCGTCCGGGTTCTGGCCGGGTCCGAGCACAATCCGGCCCCGGCCGAACGCCGCTATCTGCGGGCGGAAGCGGCTCTTGGCGAAGGGCTTCCGCACGAAGCGATGGTCGCGCTTCTGGGGCTGTCGGACCCGAGGGCGGAACGCCTGCGGGCGGAAGCCCTGCTGATGCGGCAGGATCACGACCTCGCGGCGCCGCTGCTGCTGGAGACCGGACAGGACGCCGCCGCGGCGCGAAGCTTCTGGCTGGCCGACAATACCGGCGCGATTCCAGGGGACTCTGCCACGCCCTACGCCGAGGTCTCCGGCCTGACCCGGCGCCTTGAAAGCGAGCAGCCCGGGATTGGCGCGCTGACACCGCTGGCGCGGGCGCGCGCGCTCCTCTCGGACAGCGACAGCGCCCGGAACGAGATTGGTGCCCTGCTTGCCAACCTGCCGCCCCTGGACCCGCCGGAATGACTTGCAGGCCACCGTGTAACCGAAATTCAACCAGACCGGTCTAGCCTTCGGGCAGATCCATCGGGAGAACAGGCAGAATGCCTTCGCGCGCCGATTCGACGACACCCCTTACCGGGCGGGTCCGGGCATCGATCCTTCCGGCGGTTCTCGTTCTGGCGCTGGTATCGGCGGCCGGGCCATCGACCGCCGCCAAGCCCGATCCCGACTGGACCCGTTGTGATCGCGCTGCCGAACGGGCGGCGCGCCAGAGCGGCGTGCCGCTTGACGTGCTGCGCGCCATCACCCGGGTCGAAACCGGCCGCCGGGGGCCGGGCGGCGCGATTGCGCCCTGGCCCTGGACCGTCAACATGGAGGGGCTTGGCCGCTGGTTCGATAACCGGCAAGAGGCGCTGCATTACGCCGAGACCGAAATGCAAGCGGGGGCGCGCAGTTTCGACGTCGGCTGTTTCCAGATCAATTTCCGCTGGCATGGCGATGCCTTCGATTCGCTAGACGCGATGTTCGATCCCGACAGGAACGCGGAATATGCCGCCCGCTTCCTTGCCAGGCTTTTTGCGGAAACCGGCGACTGGTCCCGGGCGGCGGGCGCCTATCACTCGCGAACCCCGGCCTTTGCGGACAGGTATTCCGAACGCTTCACGGCTATGCGCGACGACCAGCCAGACCTGCCCGGGCCCATTCACGAGCGCACCACGTTTGGCGATCCGCGCGCGCTGGACCTGTCCGCCCCGCTGCCGGGCGGGCCGCTGATCATCCTCGCCGCCGCCCCGCCGCGGTCTGCCCCGCGCGCCTCGCTGATGCCCCCGCCCGAGCTGGTGGCCAACCGGCCCGAGCCCCTGATCCGGATCGGCCAGTGACACCGCCATGAAAAACGTCAGTCTTTCCGCGCTGTTCAGCCCCACCGTCCTGTTCGCCCTGGCGCTGATGGCGGTCATCGT
>JAGRMS010000057.1 GCA_020441135.1 Pseudooceanicola sp. | reverse complement strand
CTGGCGGCGATCATCGCCTCGACCATGCCGCTTCTGGTGGCGCTGGCAAGCTGGCTGCTGCTGGGCGAGCGCCTGCGCCCGCTGGGCATCCTCGGGTTGCTGGCCGGTGTTGCGGGGGTCTGGCTGATCATGTCTTCGCGGCTGGGGGCGGGTGTCGACCTGCATGGCGTCCTGCTCTGCGGGATCGGGGTGCTGGCGCTGACATTCGCCACGCTGGCGGTGCGCGGCGCGACCTCTGGCGGGAACTTCATGATGATCGTCGGCTTGCAGATGTTCGTCGGTGCCGCCGTTCTGTTCGTCGCCGCGCTGCTGTTCGAGGACATCCGGGTTCATCCGACTCTGCCGCTCGCTCTGGCCTTCGCCTATACCACGCTGGTGCCGGGGCTGGCGGCGACCCTCATCTGGTTCCTGCTGCTCGACCGGATCGGCCCGACGCGGGCCGCGACCTTCCATTTCCTGAACCCGGTCTTCGGCGTCACCATCGCCGCGATCCTGCTGGGTGAAAGCCTCGGCGCGCGGGATGTGGTCGGCGTGCTGATCGTGACGGCGGGAATCTTCGCGGTGCAGATGTCGCGCCAGAGACCGGTGAAACCCTAGTTCAGAAGCGGCTCGATTTCCTGCACGATCAGCTTCGACTGCGGCTGGACCGACGACCCCCATGTGCCGACGACCGCCCCGTCCGGGCCGATCAGCACCTTGTTGAAGTTCCAGCCCGGTTCGAACCCGGTTTCGGCCTTTACTGCCTTGTAAAACGGATGCGCCTCGGGTCCGCGCACCTGGGTGATGTCGGTCATCGGCAGGTCGATGCCATAGGTCAGCTCGCAGAACTCCTTGACTTCGGCGGCGCTGCCAAGTTCCTGGTTGAAGTCGTCGGACGGCACCGCCAGCACCACCAGCCCGCGCGGGCCGTAGGTATCCGACAGCGCCTGCAACCCCTCGTATTGCGGGGTAAAGCCGCATTGTGAGGCGGTGTTGACCACCAGAACTGGCTGCCCGCGCCAGTCATCGAGGCTCAGCGTGCCGCCGTCGATGGAGGGGAAGCTGCCCCCTGCCCCTGTCGCGGCAACCGGTCCGGCCAGAAGTCCGAGCGTCAGGATCGTCGTTTTCAGCATCGCCCTCTCCAACCGATCACCCGCCCGCGAGGCGCCGGAAATAATCCTTTGCTTTCACCCCTGACGCCCCAGATAGTGCGCCGGAAGGCTGCGAACAGAGGAAATCATGAAACCATACGCGAAGAACCCGGATCGCATCGCCCAGCTGTCTCGCGAGGAATTCTATGTGACTCAGCAGAGCGGCACCGAGCGTCCCGGCACCGGTAGGCTGCTGCACAACAAGGAACCCGGCATCTACGTCGACATCGTCTCGGGCGAGCCGCTGTTCGCCTCGGCGGACAAGTTCGACAGCCATTGCGGCTGGCCGAGTTTCACCAAGCCGATCGACAACGTGGAAGAATTCGAGGATCGCACGCATGGCATGATCCGCACCGAGGTGCGCTCCAAGCATGGCGACAGCCACCTCGGCCACGTTTTTCCGGACGGCCCGCGCGACCGGGGTGGCCTGCGCTATTGCATCAATTCGGCCTCGCTCCGCTTCGTCCACCGCGACGACATGGAGAAGGAAGGCTATGGCGACTACATCGACCAGGTGGAGGATGTGAGATGACAACCGAACGCGCCGTTCTGGCCGGGGGCTGCTTCTGGGGCATGGAAGAGCTGCTGCGCCACAAGCCCGGCATCCTGAAGACCCGCGTGGGCTATACAGGCGGGGACGTGAAGAACGCGACCTACCGCAACCACGGCACCCATGCCGAAGGGGTGGAGATCCTTTTTGACCCGGCTAGGATCAGCTATCGCGAGATCCTGGAGTTCTTCTTCCAGATCCACGATCCGACCACGCTGAACCGCCAGGGCAACGACGTCGGCCTCAGCTATCGTTCCGCCATCTACTACGTCGATCAGGCGCAGAAGGCCGTGGCCGAGGACACCATCGCCGACGTGGACGCGTCCGGCCTCTGGCCGCGCCGCGTGGTGACCGAGGTGGAGCCGGTTGGCGACTTCTGGGAGGCGGAGCCGGAGCATCAGGATTACCTCCAGCGCATCCCGAATGGCTATACCTGCCACTGGGTCCGGCCCAACTGGGTTTTGCCAAGGCGCAGCGCCGCCGAATAGAGCTGCGTCCATTCCCGCTCTTGGCATTGCCGGGCGCGGCGCGTATACGCCCGCCCTGATATCAGGGACGGGACAGATGGTCGGCAGCGCGAACCTCAACATCATGATCAAGGCGGCCCGCAAGGCGGGCCGTTCGCTGGTGAAGGACTTCCGCGAGGTCGAGAACCTTCAGGTCTCGATGAAAGGCCCCGGCGACTTTGTCAGCCGTGCCGACCTGGCTGCCGAAAAGATCATCCGCGAGGAACTGACAAACGCGCGCCCCTCCTACGGCTGGCTGGGCGAGGAAAGCGGCGGCGACGACGGGCAGGACCCGACGCGGCGCTGGATCGTCGATCCGCTGGATGGCACGACGAACTTCCTTCACGGGCTGCCGCACTGGGCGGTGTCGATCGCGCTGGAGCACAAGGGCAACATCGTCGCGGGCGTCGTCTATGACGCCGCCAAGGACGAGATGTTCTTTGCCGAAAAGGGCGAAGGCGCCTGGATGAACGACACCCGCTTGCGGGTGTCGGGGCGCAACCGGATGATCGAGTGCATCTTCGCCACCGGCGTGCCCTTCGGGGGCCGGGGCGAACTGCCCGCGACGTTGCAGGACCTCGCCCGCCTGATGCCGACCTGCGCGGGCGTACGGCGCTGGGGCGCCGCGGCGCTGGACCTCGCCTATGTGGCGGCGGGGCGCTACGATGGCTACTGGGAGCGCGGGCTGAACGCATGGGACATCGCCGCCGGGCTGGTGATCCTGCGCGAGGCCGGCGGATTCGCAGAGTCGATCCGTCCCGGCCAAGACGTGCTGGAGCGGGGCGATGTCGTCGCGGGCAATGCCGCGATCTTCGACAGCTTCGCCCGGGTGATCCGGGGCTGAGGCCCGCCTCACGCAGAATTTAGGCTGACAGGCATTCGGGCGCGGCTATGCTCGCCGCCATGCTGCGCCTTGCCCTCCTGCTGATCCTCGCGCCCGTTGCCCTGCTGGCCCAGTCCCGCCAACCCAGCCATTGCATCGCCATTGCCGATGCCGCGCCGGGGATCGAATACATCCAGAAGGCCGCCTGGAACGACGCCCTGCCCGCCGACACGGTGCGCATCAGCTACATCGCCCACGCCAGTTTCCTGATCCAGACCCATGGCGGGCTGAACGCGGTGACAGATTACACTGGATTCATCGGCACGGTGCCATTGATCCCCGATGTCGTCACCATGAACCACGCGCACGAGACGCATTGGACCGTCGCGCCCGATCCGGCGATTCCGTATGTGCTGGAAGGCTGGGGCGACTTCGGAGTAGGCGTGCAGCACCACCTCGACTTGGGCGAGATGCTGGTGCGCAACGTCTCGACCGACATCCGATCGCGCTGGGGCGGGGTCGAAACGAACGGCAACTCGATCTTCGTGTTCGAGGTGGCCGGGCTCTGCATCGGCCACCTTGGCCACCTGCACCACAACCCGAACGACGAGCAGTTCGCCGCGCTGGGGCGGCTCGACGTGGTGATGGCGCCGGTGGACGGGGGCAACACCATGCCGCTGCCCGAGATGATCGCGGTGCTGAAGCGGCTGAAGTCGTCGCTGGTGATCCCGATGCACTGGTTCTCGGGCTATGCGCTGAACGAGTTCCTTGTCGGGATTTCGGAGGAGTTTCAGGTGGTGCGAACCGAGGAATCCTCCCTGGAGATTTCCCTGCGCAGCCTGCCGTCGCGGCCGACAGTGATCACGCTGATGCCGCGTTACCTGATCGAATAGGCGGCTTGCCCTCGCCTGCGGATTGGGCATGGATGGGGCCATGAGCCTGAATCCTGCCGATCCCACATTTGTCGAAACGCTGGCTGCACAACTGCCGCCGGACACGCTGCGCGCGCCGGAGCCGCGCTACCTGGAAGACCCGCGCGACATCTATCGCGGGCAGGCCGGGGTCGTGGCGCTGCCTCGCTCGGTGGAGGAGGTCGCTACAATCGTCCGCACGGCGGCGGCGGCGCGGGTGGGGGTAATACCCTATGGCGGCGGCACCGGGCTGGTGGGGGCGCAGGTCATGCCCGAAGGCCCTGCCCCGCTGATCCTGTCGCTGGAGCGGATGGCGGCGATCCGGGCGGTTTACCCGCAAGAAAACGTGCTGATTGCCGAGGCGGGCTCGATCCTTGCCGATGTGCAGGCGGCGGCGCGCGGGGCGAACCGGCTGTTTCCACTGTCGCTCGCCTCGGAAGGGTCGTGCAGGATCGGCGGGAACCTGGCGACCAACGCGGGCGGCGTGAACGTCCTACGCTACGGCAACACGCGCGAGCTGTGCCTGGGGCTGGAAGCGGTGCTGCCGGACGGGCGCATCTGGCACGGGCTGACGCGGCTGCGGAAAGACAACACCGGCTATGACCTGCGCAACTTGCTGGTCGGCTCCGAAGGCACGCTGGGCGTCATTACCGCGGCCGCACTGAAGCTGTCGCCGGTCCCGGCCGGAATCGGGACAGCGTTGATCGCCGTTGCCTCGCCCGCCGCGGCGCTCGAGATGCTGGCGCTGGCGCGGGACCAGCTGGGCGAAGGCGTCAGCGCCTTCGAGCTGATCCACCGGCAGGGGCTCGACTTCTTGGCCGAGGTGCTGCCGCAGGTGCGCAGGCCCTGGGATCATCCGCCGGAGTGGTGCGTGCTGATCGAAGTCGGGCTGGCGCAGGGACTGGACCCGGAAGCGGCGCTGGGCACGCTGTTCGAGGCGGCGATGGAGCGCGGGCTGGCTACGGACGGTCTGATCGCGCAGAACGTCGCGCAGGCGCGGGAATTCTGGACGGTGCGCGAACATCTGCCCGAGGCGAACCGCCGTATCGGATCGGTATCGAGCCACGACATCTCGCTGCCGCTGGGAGTGTTGCCAGGGTTCCTTGCGGAAGCGCCAGAGGTGGTCGGCAAGATCGGGGATTTTCGGATCAACTGCTTCGGCCACCTTGGCGATGGCAACCTGCACTACAACCTGTTCCCGCAAAAGGGGCGGTCGAAGGCGGATTACGCAAACGTCCGGGACGCCGCCAAGGACGCGATCCATGACATGGTCATGCAGCGCGGCGGGTCGTTCAGCGCCGAACACGGGGTCGGGCGGCTGAAGGTAAAGGAGCTGGAGCGCTATGGCGACCCCGTGCGGCTGGCGGCGATGCGCGCGATCAAGGCGGCGCTGGATCCGCTGGGGATTATGAATCCGGGGGCGGTGCTGGCCTGAATCGCATACATTCGAATTTGTGTATAGATTTGGCTGCGCCTTTCCGTATCATCCGGGTCATCCAGGGGAGGAGAACCACATGAAGCAGTTCCTGATCGTCGCAGCGGCAAGCCTTGCGCTCGCCGGGGCAGCACTGGCCGAAGGCATGACGCACAAAGTCGCCATCCACGTCGACGAGAACGATCCGGCAGTAATGAACATGGCGCTGAACAACGTCCAGAACGTAGTCGCGTACTACAAAGGCAAGGGCGACACCGTGCAGGTGGAGGTCGTGACCTATGGCCCCGGACTGACCATGCTGGTAGCAGACAAGAGCCCGGTGGCCGACCGCATCGCGGCGATGAGCCTCGAGAATGAAACGCTGACCTTCGCGGCTTGCGGCAACACGCTGAACGCGATGAAGAAGAAGGCGGGTGGCGACGTGCCGCTGCTGTCCGAGGCCAAGATCGTGCCCTCGGGCGTGGTGCGGCTGATCGAGTTGCAGGAAGACGGCTACGCCTACGTCCGCCCCTGATAGCTTGCGCGCGGCGCAGGCTGCGCTAGGGTCCAACTCGTAAACAGGACGGGTGGGACCAATGACCAGGAAAGAACTCCATTCGCGCATCGTGACCGACGGTCTGGACCGCGCGCCGCACCGGGCGTTCCTGCGTGCGATGGGGCATGACGACCGGGCGATTGCCAGTCCGTTTGCGGGTATCGTCTCGACCGGGGCCGAGGTGACGCCCTGTTCCATGTCGCTGCCGCCGCAGGTGGCGGCGGCGAAGTCAGGTCTACACCGAGAAGGCGTCACGCCCTTCGAGTTCTCGACCATTACCGTCGCCGACAGCATGTCGATGAACCATCCCGGGATGCGGTTCAGCCTCGTCTCGCGCGATATCATCGCGGATTCCGTGGACGCCGTGGTGCGGGGCCATGCATATGACGGGCTGATCGGCTATGGCTCCTGCGACAAAACGCTGCCGGGGCTGATGATGGGCATGGCCCGGCTGAACCGGCCTTGCGTCTTCGTTTACGGCGGTGCGGCGCTGCCCGCGTCCTGGCAGGGCAAGGACATCGGAATTGTCGACGTCTACGAGGCGGTGGGACAGGTCTATGCCGGAACGCTCTCAGAGTCCGTTCTGGACGAAATGGAGCGGGTGGCGACGCCGACCTTCGGCTCCTGCACCGGCCAGTTCACGGCGAACACGATGGCGTTGGTGTCCGAGATTCTCGGGCTGGCGCCCATCGGGTCGGCGTACCTGCCGGCGGTGTTTGCAGAGCGGCTGGCGCTGGCGATGAAGGCGGCGAGCCTGCTGCGCGCGGCGATCAACAAGGGCGGGCCATTGCCGCGCGACCTGATCACGCGGCAGTCGCTTGAGAATGCGGTGGTGGCGGTGGGCGCGACCGGCGGGTCGACCAACGCGCTGCTGCATCTGCCCGCGATTGCGAACGAGGTGGGGATATCCTTCACGCTGGTCGATATCGCGGCGGTGCTGGAGCGGGTGCCGCTGGTGGCCGACCTGAAGCCCGGCGGCAAGTATTGGGCGCGGGACATGCACCATTCCGGCAGCACGCCGACGCTGCTGCGGGTGCTGTGCGAGGCGGGGCTGCTGCACGAGGATTGCCCGACCATCGAAGACCGCACGATTGGCGAGATCGCGGCCAGCGGTGCCGCGCCGGACGGCAAGGTGATGCGGACGGCAGCAGAGGCGGTGTCGCCGACCTCGGGCGTCGTCGTGCTCAAGGGTTCGCTCGCGACCGATGGCGCGGTGCTAAAGGTGGCGGGGCTGAAGCATTTGCAGCACGAAGGCCCGGCGCGGGTGTTCGACTGCGAAGAAGACGCCGTCGCCGCCGTGCGCAAGCGTGACTACCAAGCGGGTGACGTGCTGGTAATCCGCAATGAAGGCCCCGCAGGCGGGCCGGGGATGCGCGAGATGCTGGGCGTCACGGCGCTGATCTACGGGCAGGGCATGGGCGAGAAGGTGGCCCTAATCACCGACGGACGGTTTTCGGGCGCGACGCGGGGCATGTGCATCGGCCATGTCGGCCCGGAGGCGGCCGCGGGCGGCGCCATCGGGCTGCTGCGCGATGGCGACGTGATCCGGATCGACGCGGTGGCGAAGACGCTTGACGTGCTGGTCAGCGCCAAGGAACTGGCCGCGCGCGGCAAACCCGCCGCCCGGCCCGCGCCCGACTCTCCGACCCTGCGCAAATACGCCGCACTGGTGCGCCCCGCGCATCTGGGCGCGGCGACGCATGACGGCACCTGACTACTGCTGCTGCGCCGCCAGGTAGCCGATCCCGGCGGCGAGGATGATGCCAATAACGACCGCAATGGCGATCTTGATCGCCGAGTATGGCCGCTCGCCCTGCACCCTGCCCGACTGGCCATTGACGACAAAGCGATAGGTCTTGTCGCGGTATTTGTAGGCAGCCAGCCAGACCGGCAGGAGGATGTGCTTGAAGGTCACGTCGCGCACATCGGTGTCGATGTTATGGATGCGCTGCTGGTCGCCGCCGATGTCGAAACGCACGTCGCGCTCGATCACCCGCGCCATCTGCTGGCGGGCGTCCTGGTGGCCTTCCTCGAGCGTCACCGTATAGCCCTCTGCGCGGAAACCCGCCAGGAACTGCGGCTGGTAGGGGACGAGGGCGGACAAATCCCAGGGCTCCAGCGCCTCGGTATACTTGCGCGGCAGGCTCTTCGAGGCCAGCACCAGCACGTCGTCGAAGAACCGCGCCACGCGGCCCCGTACCGGGGTCCAGCGGATCCTCGCGACCTGCTGCTGCTGCCGCTTGCCGTCGCGGACCACCGTCACGGTCTCGTAGTAGACCGTGCCGCGTTCGCCTGAGTAGGCGGATTTGGTGTCGGCGTCGAAGGTCCAGTATGGGACGTATATGCCGCTCATCCTGCGCCCCTTGCGCGCGTATTCCTGCAAACCGTTCGGCGCGAACCAGAGGCGGCCCAGCCAGTCGGCCATCGCCTTGTGGGCGCTCTTTTCATCCACCGCGAAGGGCATCACTCCCTTGGGCTTCAGGTGCCGGTTCTCGCCGGTATCCGCCACCACCGGCGTCGCGCAGAACGGACATTCGGCGGCGTGGACCGCCGGGTCGAACTCGAACTGCGCGCCGCAATTGGTGCAGGTGACGGTGCGGGTGACTTCGGTTTCCGCCTCGGGCAAGCGTCGGGCGATGGCGGCCTCGAAATCCAGTTCCTTCAGGACAGGCGCGCGCCGTTCCCCTGCCGCCGCCTGCACATTGCCGCAGTGGTCGCACTTCAGCACGCCCTCGGCCGGGTCAAAGCGCATGTCGGCCCCGCACTGGTCGCAGGGAAAGCGGTGTTGCTCGGTCGGGGTGGTCGCGTCCATCACCTGTCCTTCGCGGTCGGTTCGACCGGAGGATAGTGGCTGGCGCGGCGGCGGCAACCCGGTTCAGGCGCCCGGGCGCAGCATCCGCGTCAGCGTGCCATCGCGGCGGACATACTGGTGCCACAGCGCCACCGCCGCATGCCCGAGTGCGACGATCATCAGCGCGTTGCCCGCCAGTTCGTGGACCTCGCCCGCATCCTCGATCCCGCCATACCAGGCCGCCGCGCCGAGGGCCGGAACCGCCAGCATCAACACATAAAGCAGCCGGTGCCCCCAGACCGCCGCCTGCTGCATCGCCGGAGTTCCGACAGGGGCGGGGGCACCCTGGGCGGCGCGCACGGCCAGCCGGATCAGGATCAGCGCGAAAACCACGCCGCCCAGCCAGACGTGCAGCGTGTTGCCCTCGATGCCGCTGGCCCCGGATTCGATCCGTTGATGGAGCGCGCGGCCCATGCCGTCGTGGGTGAACCAGGCGGCGGCGATCAGCAGGGCGATCAGCCAGTGCAGGGCAATCTGGAGGCGGGAATAGGCGGCGGTCATGGGTATCTCCATTGGATCAATCTGATCTGTAACGATGCCGCCGTGTCTTTCCGTCGCTTACATCGGTGGCGGCGGAGGCGGCATGACCGTAAAGAGCTGCGCCAGTTCCGCCACCTCGCCCGCGCGTTTCCAGCCGTCCTGCCCGGCGGTCCAGACGTGGGTGTCGCGGGTCAGCTTGCCATCCGTGACCATTCGGCCCAGCGACGCCCTGGAAAACGGCCCTGTGGTCTGGCCGTTCTCGGCGATGTGCCAGACATGCTCGACCGGCGGCGGCGGTGGAGCGGCGGGGGCTTGCGCCGGAGCGGCACCCCAGGGGCCCTGTGCCATCTGCGCCCCCATCGCCATGCCCATGCCCGCGCCTAGCCCGGCCGCCATGCCGCCGCCCGCCGGGTTCGACGCTGCCTTGCTCAACGCCTCGGCGGCGGAATACTGGGTGAACTTGCCAAGATCGCCCACCAGCCCCATCGAGGTGCGCTTGTCCAGCGCCGCCTCGACCTCGGGCGGGAGCGAGATGTTCTCGATGTAAAGCTCGGGGATGGTCAGGCCATAGGCGGCGATGGTCTCGGAAATCGCGCGGGCAACCGCCTTTCCGAACTCACCCGTGTTCGCCGCCATGTCGAGCACGGGTATCCCCGCCCCCGCCACGACGCGGGAAAACTCCTGCACGATGATGTTGCGGATCTGGAAGCTAATCTCGTCCGCCGTGAACTCGCCATCCGTGCCGACGATCTCGCCCATGAACTTGCCGGGATCGGTCACGCGTATCGAGTAGGTGCCGAAGGCGCGCAGACGGACCGGCCCGAACTCGGGGTCTCGGGCGATGATAGGGTTCTTCGTGCCCCATTTCAGGTCGTTGAACCGCGTTGTGTTGACAAAGTAGATCTCGGACTTGAACGGCGACTTGAAGCCATGGTCCCAGTGCTGGAGCGTCGTCATGATCGGCATGTTATTGGTCTCAAGCATGTAGAGACCGGGGGTGAACACGTCGGCCAGCTGGCCCTCGTGGATGAACACCGCCGCCTGCCCTTCGCGCACGGTCAGCTTTGCACCATACTTGATCTCGTGCCCGTGCCGCTCGAACCGCCAGACCATGGTGTCACGGGTGTCGTCCGTCCAGTGAATGACGTCGATGAACTCGCCGGAGAGAAAGTCGAAAATGCCCATGCTCTGTTCCTTCTCACTTCGAAATAATCATGATCCTGCGCCAGTCAGCTGACGCGCCAACTGCGCAGCGACCGGGCGGGCTTCGGTAGCCGTCATACCCGGTTTCAGGCGCGGATCATACAGCATCTTCAGCAGCATCTCGTCATGCGCGGTCAGCAGCGCGAACTCGTCGTCGTCGTTGAAGATCGACGGCCGGGCCCGGGGGCTGTCGTTGGGAATGCCAAGCCCTTGCGCGATTTCCTCGTGAAAGCAGGCTCGCCGCATCAGGTTTGCATGTTCGTCGCGGATCAGCACGATGGCGCCGGAATGCACCGAGGTTTCCGGGTCGGGCACGGTGAGCACCAGGCAGTAGTACTGGCGCGGCAGGTCGCGCAGGAGGGCGATGTCGGCGGGCCCGAGCTGGGGCAGCAACTCGCGGGCGCGCCGTTCGATAAATGGCTTGTCATCCTCGCTGACCACAAGGATGTGAAAATTCGCGTCGCGCTGAACGGTCGAGATCGGGTGGCCCGTCACCCGCGCGAGTCGCGCGGCATAGGAAGAGACCTCGGCCTGATCCTGGCGCCGGAGCGCGGGCGAAACCGAAGGGCCGAACTCCAGTCCGATCCGGACCGGCGAGGCCCAGCGGTTCAGCCGCCCGCCGGACCCCGCGCCACGCTGGTATTCGTCGCTGAACACCAGCGTCTCGAAATCACGCAAGAGATCGGTGTCGTCGAAGGGCGTGTCCGGCCCTCCCCCGTCGATACGCATCAGGCCGCGGGCAAGCTGGTCGGCTTCCAGCTTGCTGTAGTAGGCGGACAGCGCGAGGCTGCCCTCGGAAGGCAGCGACAGCGCGGAGCGGGGCTGGACGGGCCGGGTCGGCGGCGCGGTTTTCGCGCTTTGCGACGGGTCGGTGCAAGCGGCGAGCAACACCAGACAGGCCGCGGCAGCGAGTCGCGCGAAACCACGATTCTCCCCTCTCGCTCGTGGGGAGGGGATGGAGGTGGGGGGCGTCCGCCTCGACCGAAAATGTCCGGAGAGTGCGCGCACGACCGTCCTAGCGGGGCACCGCACCTGACGCCGTATCGCCCAGCCCGTCGCGGCGCGCCTTCGCGGCGGCCAGCGTCTCGCGCAGTTCGGCCTCCATCTTCTTCAGGTCATCCTCGGCCGCAGCACGGCGCGCCTTGCCCTCGTCGGCGATCTGGAGCGAATCCTGGATCGTCCCGATCAGGTCGGCATTGGCCTTCTTCACCGCCTCGATGTCGAACACGCCGCGCTCCATCTCGGTGCGGATCATCTTGTTGGACTGGCGCAGGTTCTCGGCATTCTTCGTGAGCAGCTCGTTGGTCAGGTCATTGGCGTCGCGCACGGCGGCTGCCGCCTCGGCGCTCCGCTGCATTGTCACGGCCTGAGCCAGCTGGGTCTCCCACAACGGCACAGTGTTGACCAGCGTGGAGTTGATCTTCGTCACCAGCGACT
>JAGRMS010000438.1 GCA_020441135.1 Pseudooceanicola sp. | reverse complement strand
AAGTTGTTGTCCTTGTCCAGCGCCAATTCGATCTTCGTGACGTGGTCGCGCCCGTGGGCGTCGCTCATGAAGGCCTCGGAGCGGGACGAGGTCCACTTGACGGGGCGGTTGATCGCCTTGGCCGCGAAGGTGCAGAAGGCTTCTTCGGCATAGTGGAAGATCTTGGTGCCGAACCCGCCGCCCACGTCCGGGGCGACCACGCGCAGCTTGTGCTCGGGGATGCCCAGCACGAAGGCGCCCATCAGCAGGCGGATCACATGCGGGTTTTGCGAGGTGGTGTAGAGCGTCGATTCCCCCGTCGCCCGGTGGAAATCGCCCACCGCGACCCGCGGCTCCATCGGGTTCGCCACCAGCCGCTGGTTCTTCAGCTCCAGCGTGGTGACGTGGGCGGCTTCCTTGATCGCCTTGTCCACAGCCTCGCGGTTGTCCTCGACGAAGCCCCAGTCATAGCAGAGGTTGCTGGTCAGCTCGTCATGCACCTTGGTCGCGCCGTCTTTCAGCGCCTCGGCCATGTCGATTACCGCCGGAAGCTCTTCCAGCTCGACCTCGATGGCTTCCGCCGCGTCGCGCGCCTCGGCGGGAGAATCCGCCACCACGGCGGCAATCGGGTCGCCCACATGGCGCACCTTGCCGCGCGCCAGCACCGGGTGGCCGGGTTCCTGCATCGGGTTGCCGAAACGGTCCGTCACCAGCCAGCCGCAGGGCAGCCCGCCGACGCCTTCGAAATCCGCGCCGGTGAAGATGCGCACGACACCGGGCATCTTTGCCGCCGCATCGGTGTTGACGCTCACCAGCTTGGCATGGGCGACATCCGAGCGCAGGAAATGCACATAGGCCTGTCCACGCAGGTTGATGTCATCCGTGTAGTTCCCGGCTCCGGTCAGGAACCGCACGTCCTCGCGCCGCTTCGGGCTGGCGCCGATGCCGTGATCCTTGGGCATTGTCTGATCCTCCCCGCGCGACCCTCCCGGCCGCGCCCTGAATTACCGCCACGGGGTGCGTGCCTTGCACGCACCGCCCCTGCTCACTCCGCCGCCATCGCCACGTCCTGCCCGGACGCCGCCATGATCGCCTTGACGATGTTGTGATACCCGGTGCAGCGGCAGATATTCCCCTCCAGGTAGTGCCGGATCTCGGCTTCGGACGGCTTCGGATTCTCCTTCAGCAGCGCCGCCGCGCTCATTACCATGCCCGGCGTGCAGAAGCCGCATTGAAGCCCGTGATGATCCTGGAACGCCTGCTGGATGGCGTTCAGCGAGCCGTCGGCGTTGGCCTGGCCCTCGATGGTCGAAACCTTCGCCCCCTCGGCCTCGAGCGCCAGCATGTTGCAGGACTTGACCGAGGCCCCGTCCACATGCACCACGCAGGCGCCGCACTGGGCGGTGTCGCAGCCCACATGGGTGCCCGTCATCCCCAGGGTCTCGCGCAGGAAGGTCACGAGAAGGGTACGCCCTTCGACCTCTCCGCTGACGTCTCGGCCATTGACCGTCATGCGTACCTGAACCATCGGATTCCTCCCTCCGTTCATTCCGTTACGGGGGAGTTAACCATGCCTTCCGCGCATTGAGAACCTGAAAATTGATCCGCCCCGGCGGCGCCCTGACGCAGCCCTTGTGTGAAGCGGATTACAGAATCCCTTACCTTGTCGGCCCATCCTCACCCCCGTAGGTTGGACCCGTATTCATTTTTCAGAACCAAGCCATTTCTCGCGGAGGGACAGATGACGTCCGAACTCAATCTCGCAACCATTTCATTCCTGATCGGCCTCACGGCGACCGGCTATGCGCTGGCGACCTACGGCATGAAGCTGTCGACCGGCGGGCTGACGCCGCTGTCGCTGGCGCTGGTCGCGCTGGGGCTGCTGGCCGCGGTGGGTGCGGAAATCCTGCTGCTGCGGAATGGCGAACTCAGCATCGTCTACATCGCCATCATCGGATTCGAGACGTTGCTGGTTCTGTTGCTGGCCGTCTGGCTTGGCGAAAGCGTCACGCCCTTGCAGATCGCCGGGGCCGGGCTGGTGCTGGGCGGCATGGCGCTGGTCCTTCATTGACATCGGGGGCGGCGGGGCAAGCCCCGCCCTACGCCGCTTGTGACCTGCTTCACAGACCCCGGGCCGCGAATCTGGTGAAAAGGTTCCATCGAAAGCCAACGGAGATCGTCATGCGCCTGTCCACCGCCACCGCCCTGCTGCTGATCTTCGGGCTTTGCTACACGGCCTCGGTGACCGTGCTGGTCCTGGCCCTCGGCGCCTGAGCTCCGGTCCTCCCCCCGGAATTCGTTCGCGCCGGGCTGACCCGCACGGCAGACCCCGGCCCTGGCCCCCGTCTTCCCCGGAAGGCGGGGGCCTAGCCTTTCCCCAGCCGCGCGACGCGTTGCAGGTTCTCGGCGTGAACCGCCTCGTAGCAGCCGGCGTAGCGGCAGGCCCCGTCGGGATCGAACAGCGGCATCGCCGCGGCAAGGGTCGGCGGGGCCTTGCCGGACATCAGCAACCGCACATAGCGCGCCGTCGCGCCGATCAGCCCGGGGCCGTACCCGCCTGAGGCGATGACATCGGGGTCGCCGTGGTTGGGCAGGATGCGGTCGGGGTTCAACGCGGCGAGTTTGTCCAGATCGGCCAGGTGCGCGTCGAAGGACGCGGGTTCGACCACATAGGTCACGGTATCCTCCAGCGTGTCGCCCGCCAGCAGCAGGCGGCGGTCGGGCAGCCAGAGCACCGTCGCGTCGTCGCTGTGGATGTTCAGGTGGATCAGTTCCACCCGTTCGCCGCCCAGGTCGAGCGCCATGCGGCCCGAGAAGGTCTCGGTCGGCAGCACCAGCGAGGCGATGGCGGGCGGCCCGATGTGCGTTCCCGCCTCGATCGCCGCGCGCTGGCGTTCCAGATGCGCCGCCGTCACTTCGTTGGCGATCACCCGCGACCCCGCGAAAACCTCCGTGCCCGCGACGTGGTCGAGATGCTGGTGGCTCAGGACCACCACGAAATCGGTGACGCCCAGCCCATCCAGATGCGCCCGCACCATATGTGCGTGGTCGAGACTGACATGGGTGTCATAGACAATCGCCGTTGCCCCGGCGACCAGCGCAAAGCTCGCGATCCCGACCGACAGCGCGCCCGCGTCCACCCAGTTCGCGGCTTCGGCAAAGCGATAGCCCTCGAGCCGCCCGTCGTAATAGGCGAAGACCCCCGGCGCGGGCGCGAAGATGCGCATCCCGTCGGGCGGTCTCATGCCTTGCGCCCTGCCCTCGGCTGCGGCCGCGTCGGGATTTCCTTCAGAAGCCCGCCGACCCCCATGCCCGCGATATCCTCGCCGCTGACCGCGATCCCGCAAGCCACGCGCGACAGCACCCAGTCCGCCCCGTTCAGCGCGGGCGAGCGGGCGCAGCCCGGCAACCCGATCACCGGGCGCGCGCCGATGTCGCCGATGAACAGGAGGTTGCCGGGATCGACCGGCATCCCGAACCGCTCGACCCGGCCCCCGGCATGCCGCACGGCGGAGGGCGCCACGTCGTCCACGTCGCTGGTCGCGGAGTCGGTCAGGATCATGGCAATGTCGCCGCGCACGCCGCCCAGCGCCTCGGCCAGCGCCGCGGCCCGGTGCGGCACCGTCCGCACCTCGGCCAGGTCCATCCCCAGCGCCTCTACCCGCGCCCGGATCGAGGCGATGCCCTTGGTGTCGTCCGGCCCGCCGGGGATCTGCGTCACAACCAGCCCGGCGCTGCGGTGGACCACCCCGGCCATCCGGATCGCCCCCGCCGCCAGCGCCGCCGCGCGCTCCACATCCGCACCGGGCACGGCATAGGCGATGATCTTGATCGTCGCCACCATCCCCCCGGCTTCCATCTGCTGGAAAGCCGGGACGGTTGCGAGGGTGATCATCGGATGCACATGGTTCAGCGCGGTGATCGCCGCCACATCCAGCACCGCGACGCCCGGAGCCTCGGCGATCAGGTTGACCCGCCCGGTGAACGGTTTCGTCACCCGCAGCCCCGCCGCCGCTGCATCCGGCACCAGCGCCGCCGCGATCCGTTCTGCCGCGGCGTTTTCGCCGAGGTCGCCCGGGTCCAGCCGCGCGACGATCACCTCGGCCAGGCCCACCGCCTGCAACGCCGCCATGTCCGCGGCCGACAGCACCGCCCCCTTGCGCAGCCGCCCCTTCTCCAACGCCACGGAATGCGCGAGCACCGCACCTTGCGCCTCACCCACCGGAACGGGGCCGAACTTCACTCCGCCCGCCCGCGCAGCACGGCGGTCATCTGCGCCAGGATCGAGACGGCGATTTCCGCCGGTCCCGCCGCGCCGATGTCGAGGCCGATGGGCGCATGGATCAGACCGATTTCGTCCGGCGAGAAGCCCGCCGCCGTCAGCCGGTCCACCCGCTTGGCATGGGTCCGCGTGGAGCCCAGCGCGCCGATGTAGAACGCCTTGGACCGCAGCGCCGCTTCGATGGCCGGGTCGTCGATCTTCGGGTCGTGGGTCAGCAGCACCAGCGCGGTGCGCGCGTCGAGTCCCAGCTTCGTCACCGCCTCGTCGGGCCAGTCGTTCAGGATCGTCTCGCCCGGAAACCGGCTGTCCGAGCCGAAGGTCTCGCGCGGGTCGATCAGCACCGGGTCATAGCCCGCAATCCGCGCCATCGGCACCAGCGCCTGCGCGATATGGACCGCGCCCACGATGATCAGCCGCAGCGGCGGGTTGTGGATCGCGACGAAGGTCTCGGCATCCTCCTCGAAGCCGGAACGGTCCATGCGGAACCGTTCGGCATGGCCTTCGGAGGTCAGGGAACGCGCGCCTGTCGTGGTATTGACCACATAGGCCACCGCCTGCCGCTTGTCGCGCGCCGCCACCAGGTCGCCCAGCATCGCCGCAGGCAGGGCGCTGCCAACAGGCTCTACCAGCACGCGGATGGTGCCGCCGCAGGCCAGGCCGACCGCGAAGGCATCCTCGTCGGAAACACCGAATTCCAGCAGCCGGTGCTTGCCGTCGGCCATCGCCTCCATCGCCTCGACGATCACCGCGCCCTCGACGCAGCCGCCCGAGACGGAGCCCTCGATGCGCCCGTCGCCGCCCACGGCAAGCTGCGCGCCGACCCGGCGCGGGGCGCTGCCCCAGGTCTGAACCACCGTTGCCAGCGCGGCGCCGACGCCGTCGCGAAACCACGCCAGCGCCGTCTCGGGGATAGTGTCGAAGCGATCCATGATCGGCCCTCCCGGCGCCAGTATAGGCCCGCCATCGGCACTGTCTGCCCCCAAAACGCCTTAGCCGCCCCAGGTGCGCTCCAGCACGCGCAGCCAGTTCTCGTGGCTCAGCTTGCGGATCAACGCCTCGCCATACTGGTGCTCGGCCATCGCCTGCTGGAAGGCCGGAAGGCCGGTCACATCGCCCAGAGGCGCGGGCACCTGCGCGCCGTCGAAGTCTGAGCCGAGACCGACGCCATCCTCGCCAAGGTGTTCGATCAGGTGGTCGAGGTGGCGCAGCATCGGCTCCCATGTCATGTCCTCGGACCGCCGCCCGTCCTCGCGCAGGAAGACGGTCGCATAGTTCAGCCCCACCATGCCGCCGCTGTCGCGGATCACCGCAAGCTGCCGGTCGGTCAGGTTGCGGGTCGACCGGGACAGCGCATGGGCGTTGGAATGGGTCGCCACCAGCGGCGCATCGCTGATGGCGGCGACGTCGTCGAAGCCCTTTTCGTTCAGGTGCGAGAGGTCCACCATGATCTTCAGCCCGTTGCAGGCGCGCACGAAGTCCTTGCCGATGGCGGTCAGCCCATCGCCCGTGTCCGGGTCGCCCGGGAAGCGGAACGGCACGCCGTGGCCGAAAACGGTCGGACGGCTCCAGACCGGCCCGATGGAGCGCAGCCCCATCGCGTGAAAGGCGTAAAGCGCGTCGAGGTCCGGGCCGATGGCCTCGGCGCCTTCGATATGCATGATCGCGGCGACGATCCCCTTGGCCATGCAATCGCGGATCTCGGCCACGCTGCGGACGATTTTGAACTTGCCGCCCGCGACCCGCTCCATCCGCATCAGGATGCCCGCCATCGCCATCGCCACCGGCTGGGCCGCCTCGGCGCCGATCAGCTCGGGCAGGGCAAAATCATAGGGCGGCGCGTCCATCAGCGCGTCGTGATCCAGCCCGTCGGACGGCGA
This sequence comes from Pseudooceanicola sp., assembly GCA_020441135.1. GTDB lineage: Bacteria > Pseudomonadota > Alphaproteobacteria > Rhodobacterales > Rhodobacteraceae > Seohaeicola_A. Next base: position 39 of record JAGRMS010000438.1, on the reverse strand, counting down.
CGGGATGTAGATCGCGAAGAACCCGCCGGCAAAGCCGCC
>JAGRMS010000437.1 GCA_020441135.1 Pseudooceanicola sp. | reverse complement strand
GGTACATCTGGCCGATGGGGCTTTTGAGGAAGGCGACGCCGCCGGAATGGCCCGGGCAGTGCCAGGAGTACGAGCCGTCCTCGGCATAATCCAGCAGCGCCTTGAAGAAGGGCGGCTGGATATACTCCAGATAGCTTTTCGCCTCGCGCACGATGTGGCGGGCGACGAATTCGGGCGTATCCTCGAAGGCGTGGATGAAGCCGTGCAGCTCGCGCAGGATGTCGTTGGGCAGGTGGCGCGAGGTCTTGGTTTCGCCGTAGATGTAGATCGGCACGTCGGCGTTCTTCCAGCGCACCTCTTCGATGAACTTGCGCAGGTTGAGCACGGCGGGATCGAGGTCGGGGCCGGGAGTGAATTCCTCGTCGTCGATGGACAGCACGAAGGCGGCCGCGCGGCTTTGCTGCTGGGCGAACAGCGACAGGTCGCCGTAGGAGGTGACGCCCAGCACCTCGATCCCCTCGTTCTCGATGGCCTGGGCCATGGCCCGGATGCCAAGGCCGGAAGAGTTCTCGGACTTGAAGTCCTCGTCGATGATGACAATGGGGAAGCGAAACTTCATCGGGCTCTCCTGTCGGGAAGGGGGCGGCGCGAACCGAGTCGCGCGCGGGGCCGGAGGGTTCGGTGTTCGGCGCGTTTGTTTCGTCTTGCGCGGAAGACGTCAAGGGCGACTCCGGGTGTTTCAGGTTGCGCGCATGTCGCCCGGGAAGCCCGCCAGCGCTGCCATGTCCTGCGCGTCGAGCGGCCCGGTCGCCCAGGGGCGCAGCCGCAGGCGCACGGTGTCCAGCAGCAGGGCGTCATCGGCGGGGGCGGTGAAGCCCGCGCGTTCGGCCTGCGCGCGGAAGGCGTCGGGGGTGGGCTTTGGCCCCCGGCACGGGTCGCACCCGGCGGCAAGACCTTGCCGGGCCAGGCGGGCCCAGTCGAACCGTGGCCCGGGATCGGCCTTGCGGCCCGGCGCCATGTCCGAGTGGCCGATCACGCCGCGTGGCGGGATCGCGTGGCGGGAGAGGATGCCTTTCAGCAGCTCTTCGAGCGCGGCCATCTGCGGTTCGGCAAAGGGGTGCGCGCCGGTGTTGTCCAGTTCGATGCCGATGGAGCGCGAGTTGATGTCACGCATCCCGGCCCATTCGCCCGCGCCCGCGTGCCAGGCGCGCATCGCTTCGTCGACAAGGTGCCAGACCGTGCCGTCGCCGCCGATGAGGTAGTGCGCCGAGACCTCTGCCGCCGGATCGCAGAGCCGCGCCAGCGCAGCCTGCGCGCCGGTCATGGCGGTGAAATGGATCACCACCAGCGCGGGTTTCAGCCCGTCGCGCCGGGGTCCGAAGTTGGGCGAGGGATGCCAGAGGGCTATTGCTTGACCGCCGCGCGGAAGGGGGCCGGGTTCCAGTCGCAGGCAAAGCCGTCGCCGTCGGGGTCGAGGCCCAGCTTGTCGCGTTCCGGTCCGCCGCTGGACAGGAAGTCCATCTGCGCGCGGTCGGGCGAAGGGTAGCGGGCGCAGGCGCGCTGGGCGCGGCCGGCGAGGTTGATGCCGATGCGCTTGTAGACCGCCGCGCCGCGGTCGTTCCGGGTTTCCAGCGCGTAATTCACGATGTTCGGTCCCGCCTGCCCGTCGCGGGCCGGCAGGGCGGTGGGCTGGATCAGCTGGTATTGCTGGCGGTTGCGGGCGATCTGCTCGGCGTCGCCTTCGATGGTGCGGGCGTTCGAGACGGACTTGAAGTCGTTCTCGGTCGACAGGCCCGCGTGGCCTTCGATGGCGGGCGGCGGGTTCGAGGGGCTGGCCTCGAGCGGGGCGACGCCCGAGTTGGCGTTGCTGGCCGCCAGCGCTGCGGCGGTTTCGGCGGCGATGTCGGCAGCAGAGGCGGTGCCGGGGGCCGGTGTCGGCACAGCGGGCGCGGCGGCGACCAGCGTGCTGGAGGGCGACGTGGGCTGCGCGCCTGCGACCGGGGCGGGCGGCAGGGCCTCGTCCGAGACGGCGCTGGGCGGGATGAACAGCCCGTTGCCTTCCGATGTCGCCTCGGCCTCGGCCAGCTCCTGCGCCCTCAGCGCGTCAAAGCCCGTGCCGCTGGTGATCCCGCGACCGCTGTCGGGGACTTGCGAGGAACAGGCGGCAACAGCGCCTGCCAGCAACAGGATAAGGGGGGACCGCATCGGCTCTGCCTCGAAATGTTGTTATTCCGGCCAGTTTACCACCATTTCCCCGGTTTGGCCACAAATCCGGCGGCGGATTCCAGCGCAAGGGCGGTGTTGAGCAGGTCGCCTTCTTCCCAGGGCCGCCCGATCAGCTGGAGGCCGAGCGGCAGGCCCTGGCGGTTCAGACCGGCGGGCACGGCGATGCCGGGCAGGCCGGCAAGGTTCACCGTCACCGTGA
>JAGRMS010000436.1 GCA_020441135.1 Pseudooceanicola sp. | reverse complement strand
AATGCAGCATCGACACGTTGTCGCCCACCACCGCCGTCTCGCCGATGACGATGGAGTGCGCGTGGTCGATCATGATGCCCTTGCCGATCTTCGCGTTGGGATGGATGTCCACCCCGAAGATCTCGGAAATGCGCATCTGGAAGAAGTAGGCGAGGTCATGCTGGTCATTGGTCCAGAGCCAGTGGCCGATCCGGTAGGATTGCACGGCCAGGTAGCCCTTGAAGTAGAGGATCGGCTGCAACAGCCGGTGGCAGGCGGGGTCGCGTTCGAACACCGCGACCAGGTCGGCGCGGGCGGATTCGACGATCTCGGGGGCCCGCGAATAAGCCTCGTCCGCGATCTCGCGCAGGATCGCCATCGACATCTCGTTCGAGGCGAGCTTGGCGGCGATACGGTAGGACAGCGCCTTGTCCAGCGACTTGTGGTGCAGAATGCAGGCGTGAACCAGGCCGCCCATCAGCGGTTCCTTCCGGACGGCCTCTTGCGCCTCGGCGGTGATGCGGCTCCAGACCGGATCGACCGGGGTGATCTTGGTGCGGGTTTCGACCATGGCGTGTCATCCTCTGCTTTCGCCCAGACTACGCATTTAGGTCATCCGCTGACAAACGCAAAGGCGTGATCGGTATCATTTGTGAACGGAATGGGTCACGCTCCACCGGCGCAGGCATCGCAGGACCATCTCGAAACAGCGGGAGTAGTCGGGGTCGCCGAAATCCGGCTCCACGGCAAGTGTCCGTTTCCTGGCCACCGCCATCAACGTGCCGTTGCCGAATTGCGGGTGAATGCGCCCGGTTTCCCGCAGGTGCCGGTCGGCTGCTTCGGCCTCGGTGAACAACGTCCGGATCAGTGCCGGACGCGCCGCGGGCGCCACCGCCAGCAAGGCGCGGGCTGCGCTGCTGGCGTCGCCGTGATGGACGGGGCGCACGCGTTCACACCGGATAGGCAATCGCCCGGAACGGCCCGGCCCCGTAGCGGGCCGAGACCTGCGCCACCTCGATCACATCCCCCGCCATCGCGCCGTCGGCCGCCTGCGCCGCCGCCGCATAGGTCCACTGGGGGGCCGTCGTGCTCGCCTCGCGCAGGATCGCGTTGCCGCGCCGCACCCGCACCTGGTACTGCTCGGTCTCTTCGCCCAGCGGCACCTCGGGCAAGTCCCAGCTGTCGCCGTCGATCCGGGTCCGCCGGACCCAGGTCAGGCCAAGTTCGCTGCCCGCCGCCCCGCTCAGCCGGAGATGCGCCGGAGCATAGGGCCGCAACCCGTTGCCATCGAAGGCCGCCACCCGATGCCGGTAGGATGGATCGTCCACCCCGCGCCGCGCCGCCCCGATCCGGTAGTGGCGCGCGATACGCCGCTCGCCGCTCGCCAGGTCGATCTGCCTGGGCGTCCCGTCCAGCAACACGAACCACGATCCGGCGGGCCAGCTGGCCGGCATCAGACCGTCGCTGCCAAGCTGGCCGCGCAGCCGTCCGGTGAGCCACCAGGTTTCCGGTCCGATGAGCGTGGCGTCGCGGAACTGGAACAGTTCCCAGTTGCCCGGGGTGCCGTCGCCGATGGCCGCGACATTGGCGCCGTTCAGCACCGCCTCGGCGGACCGCGATTCCAGGGCGCCGGACAGCAGCCGCACCTGAAGCGCCGGTCCCTCGTCCCACAGACCCGCCCGCGCGGCGCCCAGCGCCGTTTCCGTCAATCCGACGACCGAGCGGCGGTCGATCAGCGTGTTGAAGGCATAGTTGTCGTCGGAGGCCGAGGCATAGACCGCCACCGCGCCCGGCCAGGGCTGCGCCGTCACCGCAAGGTGCGGCGCGTAGGGCACCTCGTCGCCGCGCATCAGGGGCAGGTCCAGGAACAGCGGCAGCACCGGTACGGGGGCGGCAAAGGCCGTGCCCCCGGGCAGGTCGTCGGCGATGTCGGAGGGCTGATAGGCCGCAGGCTCGATCCGCACGGCCTCGGCCAGTTGCAATTCCGCCTGCTCGATCCGGTCGATCCGGTAGCTGGCCAGCGGGTCGTCCTCCAGCCGCACCACGTCGCCCGCCCCGAGGTGAAGCAGCGAGGGGGGCAAGGCAAAGCGCGCGGTGTCGCGCGACACCCGCGCCTCGGTCAGCCAGCGTTCGGCGACTTGCCGCCCTTCGGCCCGCGTCAGCGCCATCGCCAGCTCCTTGGAGGCCACCGCATGGCTCGCCTCGTCCGCCAGCACCGCTTCCTCGGCGGCGATGCCGTGATCCGATCCGCTTTCGACAAACCGCACCCGCACACGGCCCGTGGTCTCGGCCTCGGCCCCGCGCGTGCGCTCGACCAGCCCGCCGATCTCGCCGCTTTCGGCCAGCTTTTCTGCGGGGATCGTCTCGGGCGCGCGGCCGTCGCGCATGCGGAAGGCAAGAACCCCGTCGCGCTCCACCGCGTCGAAGCCGTGCCGCAACATCAAGGGCTGCAAGGCCGCCCGGCCGCTGCCGACCTCGTCTACCAGGTAGCCCCTTACGATGCCGTCCAGGGCCGAGGTATCGATCGCCGACAGGTCCGACCGCGCGCAGACCTCCTCGACCACCGAAGCCAGCGTCCGCGTGCCCGCCCGCCCGTTCAGCCAATGGCCCAGCCGGTGGTTGTCGCCGTCGCTCCAAAGCCCGCGGTTGTTCGGGAAGGCCGGATAGGGCCGCGCGTCCCAGGCCCAGACATAGGCGTTGTCGAGGTCGATCATCGGCCCCGCGTAGAGGTCCGAGACCGGGTTGTTGTCGGCCCAGTAACCCAGCACCGCCCGCAGATACTGCCGCTGGATCAAGTCGTCGGGCCGTCCGTTCGAGAACTTCGGCAGGCGCGATTCCGAGGACTTCGGGTCGATGAACTTGTTCGGCTCGTTGGTGCCCTTGTCCACCGCCGCGCAACCGAGTTCGGTGAACCAGACCGGCTTCGACCGGGCCATCCAAGGGGTCGGATTGGCCTGTCGCACGCCGCCGATCCGCTCGAAATGCTCGTTCTCCCACCAGCCGCGGATGTCCTTGTAGCGCCAGACCCAGGGCTCGCCGAAGGCGCCGTCCGAGATCGGCGTGCGGACCTGCGCCGCCTCCGCCGCGGGCGAGTGGTAGTACCAGTCGAACCCCTCGCCGCCCTCGACGTTCGACCGCAGGTATTCGAGGTTGTAGATCCGGTCCCATGCCTGCCCGTCGAGATGCCCCGCATCGTCGCGCCAGTCCGACAGCGGCATGT
>JAGRMS010000435.1 GCA_020441135.1 Pseudooceanicola sp. | reverse complement strand
TGTCGGCGCAGACCTGGTTCCTGTCGAAACGCTGGACCGCCGCCGCGCCGGGGCTGCCGCGCTTCGAGGCGCTGACCGGGCTGATATTCGCCGGGTTGTCGCTGGAGGGGCGCGAGGAACTGGCGGACCCGGCGGTGAAGGCGCTGGCGCAGGAATGCGCGGGCCAGATCGACAGCCAGGGCGGGCTGCCGACGCGCAACCCCGAGGAACTGCTCGAGGTCTTCACCCTGCTGAACTGGGCGCAGCAGGTGTTGCACGAGACCGGGCGCGGGGCGCCGCATCCCCACATGGCGGCGATCGAGCGGATCGCGCCCTCGCTGCGGGCGCTGCGCCACGCGGACGGGGGCCTGGGGCGCTTTCACGGCGGCGGGCGCGGGCTGGAGGGGCGGCTGGATCACGCGCTGGCGGCGAGCCATGTCAAGCCGAGGGAGCCGAAGGGCCTGTCGATGGGCTACGCGCGGATGAGTGCGCGGCGCACCTCGGTCATCATCGACGCAGGGGTGCCGCCAAGCGGTGCGGCGGCGGGTAATGCCCATGCCTCGACGCTGGCCTTCGAGCTGACCTCGGGGCGGCGGCCGCTGGTGGTCAACTGCGGTTCCGGCGTGTCCTTCGGGGCCGAGTGGCGGCGGGCCGGGCGGGCGACGCCCTCGCATTCGACGCTTTGTGTCGAGGGCTATTCCAGCGGGCGGCTGGTGGCCAACCCGCGCGACGGCTCGGTCGAGATGCTGCGCGACGCGGCGACGCGGGTGCCGATCGAACTGTCCGAGATGGCCGACGGGCTGCGCTTTCGCGGCGGCCACGACGGCTATGTGAAGAACTTCGGGCTGACCCATGCGCGGACGCTGGAGCTGGCTTTCGACGGGCGGGGGATGGCGGGCGAGGACATGCTGCTGGCGCTGGAGCCGGCGGACCAGCGCCGCTTCGACAAGGCGCTGGATGTGTCGGTGTCGGCGGGGATCGGCTTCGACATCCGCTTTCACCTGCACCCGGACGTGGATGCGACGCTCGACCTTGGCGGCGCGGCGGTGTCGATGGCGCTGAAGAGCGGCGAGATCTGGGTGTTCCGCCATGACGGCGTGTTCGGGATGGCGCTGGAGCCGTCGGTCTACCTCGAGACCGGGCGGCTGAAGCCGCGGGCGACGCGGCAGATCGTGGTGTCGGGCCGGGCGACGGAACACGCGACGCGGGTGCGCTGGACGCTGGCGAAGGCGCATGAGACGGCGGTGGCCGTGCGGGATCTCGCGCGGGACGAGGTGGCGTTCGAGAGCTGATGCGGTGGGGATTGCGCAGCGTGGCCGTGCTTGTGGCCGTTCCCCGCGCGAAACAGCGGCGCTTAGCGCCGCCGCGCATCGCCGGGCCGCCCCCCCCGGCCCGGCGATTGGGTGAGGCAAACGCTGCTGTATAGAGGGCCTACTGATTTGGCGGGATAAAGCGCTTCGACCGACCGTCAGATCGCCGGACCGCGGCCCGACAATGCTCGGGTTGGAGAGGGCGCTACTTCAATCGGTGAAACCATCTGCCGGTCGACCCTGCTCCCCGCGCGAAACAGCGGCCCGCAGGGCCGCCACGCATCGTCGCGCCGCCCCCCGGCCCGGCGATTTTGGTTATGCCAGTGCTGCCGTATCGGGGTGCTACGGACTTGGCCGGATAAAGCGCTTCGACCGACCGTTGGATCGCCGGACCGCGGCCCGACGATGCACGGCGTTGCCTCGTTCGTAGGGCGGGGCTTGTCCCGCCGACCGCCTTGCGTAAACGCTCCGGCCTACCGTCAGATCGCCGCACCGCGGCCCGACAATGCGCGGCGGTGCCTCACGCGTAGGGCGGGGCTCGCCCCGCCGCCCCCCGTCACGAAAACGCCGCGTCCACCTCGCGCGCGATCTCGGCGGCTTCGGCGACGAAACCCGGGGCGGTGCGGGCATCGTAGCGGGCGGCGAAGACCAGGTCGTCGGGGGCCCAGGGATAATCGAGCTGCTCCACCTCGCCCGCCGCCAGTTCGCGCCGGGCCATGGCGGCGGGGAGCGCGGCGATGCCCATGCCCTGCACCGCCATTTGCAGGCAGGCGGCGAGGTTGGACGAGGGCACCAGCCGCACCGCCTGTTCCATCGCGCGGAAGTGGCCGGCGACCTGGGCGTGGGGCGGTGTGCCGCGGGCGTGGGTCAATACCGGGTGGGCGGCGATGCCCTCCGCTGTCTGCGCGCCGCTCAGGCCCAGCGACGGCGCGGCGACCCAGATCATCGGGTAGCGCCCCAGCGTCACCGTGCCGCTGGCCATGCGGGCGAAGGGGCCGTTCTGCAGGGCGAGGTCGATGCGGCGGACGGCGAGGTCTTCCTCGAGCTTGGCGGACATCTCGACCGTCAGCTCGACACTCAGCTTCGGGAACCGCGCCCTGAGCGCGCGCAGGAAGTCCTGCAGCCAGGTATGGACGATCATCTCGGTCACGCCCAGGCGCAGGGTGCCGTCGAACAGGCCCGGCCGGCCCGAGGCGGCGATCAGCGTCTCGGTCTGGCGCAGCACGGCGCGGGCGTGTTCCAGCAGGTCGCGGCCGCGCGGGGTCAGGCGGACCGATCCGGCGTCGCGCTCCATCAGCGTCACGTCCAGCACCGCTTCGAGCGCGGCGATGCGGGCCGAGATGTTGGGCTGCGTGGTGTTCAGCCGCTCGGCCGCCGCGCGGAAGCTGCCGAGGTCGGCGATGCGCACGAAAGCCTCGAGCTGCTTCAGGGTGACGCTCATCGCGTCTCAGCCCGAGACCACCACGCCGCCGTCGACGGCGAGGCACTGGCCGGTGATCATCCGGCTGGCCTGCGAGGCGAGGAAGAGCACGGGTGCGACGATGTCCTCGGGCGCCAGGTGTTCGGGCAGGCATTGGCGGGCGAGGTGTTCGGCCAATCCTTCCGGCGTGGCCCAGAGCGCCTTCTGCTTCTCGGTCAGCACCCAGCCCGGAGCGACGGCGTTGACCCGGACGCCCTGGGGGCCCAGTTCGCGGGCGAGGCTGCGGGTCATGCCGGTGATCGCGGCATTGGCGGCGGTGTAGACCGGGTATCCGGCGTTGCCCATGATGTAGCTGATCGAGGAGAAGTTGACGATCGCCCCGCGCCCCGCCGCCGCCATGCCGGGCGCGACGGCCTGGCAGGCGAAGAAATAAGCCTTGAGGTTCACCGCCATCATCGCGTCCCAGTAGTCGGGCGTCACCGCCCCCAGCGCATGGCGGTCGTCGTTGGCGGCGTTGTTGACAAGCACCGAGATGGGGCCATGCGCCTCGGCGGCCTGGGCCAGCGTGCGTCGCAGGGCCTCGGTGTCGGTGATGTCGCAGGGCAGGAACAGCGGCGCGTTCGGGTGACGCTCGCCCAGCGCCGCGGCAAACCCGCTGGCGTCGCGGATGTCGCCGAAGGCGACGCGCGCGCCCTGGGCCACGAAGCCCTCGACCAGCGCCGCGCCGATGCCCGAGCCGCCGCCGGTGACGAAGACCGAGGCATCGGCGAGGTCGGGGAAGTGGGCGGGGATGGACATGGGATCGCTCCGTTACCGAGGGCGCGCGTCGGGATGGCGCGCTGTTTGAGTATTTGAAAAGAGAAGAAGCAGGAAGAGCGAACCCCTGCTTCTTCTCTTGTCAAATACTCGAATCCGACGGAGCGGCCGGCGGCGCGGCCCGTGGTTACTTCCGCCCGATGGTTTCCTCGTAGAGGTTGACCAGGGCGAGGATCAGCACGAAGCCGACGATGATGTTCAGGGGCAGGCCGCCCATCACCCCTGCGAAGCCGGTGGAGACGGAATAGCTCAGGCCGATGGTGAAGATCATCACCAGGGCGAGGCCGATGCAGCCGGTGATGAAGTTGACGAGGGGGGACATTCAGCTCTCCTTCTGGTCGGTGAGGGCGCGCAGCAGCCAGGCGGCGGTGCGCAGCAGGCGGTCGTCCTGTTCGGCGGCGCCGATCAGCTGCACGCCGATGGGCAGGTCGTTTTCGCCGACCAGCAGCGGCAGGGACAGGGCGGGCAGGCCGGCCAGCGTCCAGATCGTGCAGAAGACCGGGTCGCCGGTGCCGCCGGCGGCGATCAGGGGCGCCTCGCCGGTGGCCGAGGGGGCGAGGATGGCGTCGTAGTCGCGGTAGAACTGGGTGAAGAAACCCTCGGCGCTGGCCTTGACCGCCACCGCGTCCTCGTATTGCGCCTGCGTGATGGCGCGGCCGCGGGTGACGACGGGTTGCAGGGTGGCGCTGATGCGGTCCCAGTGGGTGTCGAAGGTTTCGGCCAGGTGCTGGCAGATCTCGTATTCGTGGATGATGCCCTGCACGCGCACCAGGTCCGCCATCTGCGGCGCCGCGCCGAAGCGTTCGACGCGGGGGCCGAGGGCGGCGATGACCTGTTCCAGCCCCTCGCGGGCGTCCGGCGACAGGCGGTCGTGGTGAGGCAGGTCGAACCAGGCGAAGTCGGGGTCCACCGGGGCCTCGGCCCCGGCGCCCGCCAGCAGGGCGGGGCGGGGGCGGGGCAGGCTGGCGGGGTCGCGCTGGTCGTAGCTGCCAAGCACGTCGGCCAGCAGGGCGGCGTCGGCAAGGTTACGGGCGAAGACGCCGACCTGGTCGAGCGAGACGGAGGTCTGCAACAGCCCGATGCGCGAGACGATGCCGCGCGTCGGCTTGAAGCCGAAGGTGCCGCAGAAGGAGGCCGGGCGGATCACCGAGCCGTTGGTCTGGGTGCCGACGGCAAGCGGCACATGCCCCGCCGCCACCGCCGCCGCCGAGCCGCTGGAAGAGCCGCCGGGGGTGCGCGCCGGATCGTGCGGGTTGGTGGTATCGGTCGCGTGGACAAAGGCGAGTTCGGTGGTTTTGGTCTTGCCGAGGATGACCGCGCCCGCCTCGCGCAGGCGTTCGACCAGTGTTGCGTCCAGGTCCGGCCGGCGGCCCGCGAAGATCGGGGTGCCGCGTTCGGTCGGCATGTCGCGGGTATCCACGATGTCCTTCAGCCCCACCGGCACGCCGTGCAGCGCCCCCGTGGCGCGGCCCGCCTTGCGCAGGCGGTCGGCCTCGCGCGCCTGGTCCAGCGCCGCCTGGCCGTCGAGATGCGCCCAGGCGCGGATGGTGGTGTCCGTCGCCTCGATCCGGGCGAGGCAGGCCGTCACCAGCGCCTCGGACGCCAGCCGCCCGGCGCGGATGGCGCGGGCGGCCTCGACCGCCGATATGTCCGTCAGATCGCTCACGGGACGTATTCGCCGAAGAGGTAGTCCGGCAGCCAGAGCGCGATGCCGGGGAACTGGTACATCAGCACCATGCAGAGGATCACGATGGCGAGATAGGGCATCAGGCCGCGGAAGATCTCGATCAGCTCGATCTGCTTCTTCAGAACGCCCTTCAGGTAGTAGGCCGACATCGCCATCGGCGGCGTCAGGAACGAGGTTTGCAGGTTCAGCGCCACCAGCATGGCGAAGAAATAGGGGTTCACGCCGAAATGCGGCAGCATGGGCAGGAAGATCGGCACGAAGATGATCAGGATCTCGGACCATTCGAGCGGCCAGCCGAGCAGGAAGATGATGAGCTGGGCGAGGATCAGGAACTGCCAGGGGGTGAGCTGCATGTGCTCGACCCAGTCCTTGATGATGTCGTGGCCGCCGAGGAAGGAGAACACGCTGGCGAAGGTCCAGGAGCCGACGAAGAGCCAGCAGACCATCGCGGTGGCCTTGGCGGTGAGGAAGACGCTCTGCTTGACCTTGTCCCAGGTCAGCGAGCGGTAGAAGGCCGCCAGCACCAGCCCGCCGAGCGCGCCCATCGCCGCCGCTTCGGCCGGGGTGGCGAGGCCGCCGAGGATCGAGCCGAGCACGAGGGCGATCAGCACCGTCAGCGGCACGAAGGAAATCAGCAGGTCGAGGTAGATCTTCGATTTCGGCGGCACGTCCTCGTCCCGCGGGCGCGGCGCCAGCGCGGGATTCATCGTCGCGCGCACGATGACGTAGACGATGTAGAGCCCGGCGAGCATCAGCCCCGGGAACACCGCCGCCGCATAGAGGCGCAGGGGCGAGAGGTTGCCGATGGCGGCGTAGACGATCAGCATGATCGAGGGCGGGATCA